>NZ_JAVJRX010000146.1:0-6097 GCF_040219735.1 Coleofasciculus sp. G1-WW12-02
GTTAAACAGTTTTAAGGTCACTGAAACAGTGCTTTTTGGACAGTTACCGACCGATAACCTTGGCGAGGCTAACTTTACCCCAGAAATGGGTGAAAACCGGAGGGGCAACCATACCCCTCCACCCCGAAAGGGGTATGCTTCTTAAACCGCTACCGGGTGTTCCTCCCTGGTCTAAAGACACAGGGTTTCCCACAACGAAGGATTTTTATGAGCCAGAGCCTGGAACCTACCGTTCTACCTCCTCCGTTCCCGGATCATACCCAACTCCCTGAATCAGATGGCGAATTCGTGAAGAATTTTCAGGAGCATCCCCAAAGCCTTATTCTCACAGACTCCCTCGGACCTATTCTAGAAAGAATTCATCCCGATGGACAATATGCCATTGGACAAGATTGTGGCATCTACTGGCGACAGACAGAACCCCCGGAAAAAGGAGCAGAAGCTCCCGATTGGTTTTATGTGCCTAATGTTCCCCCAAAATTAGACGGACAAATTCGCCGTTCTTACGTGATCTGGCACGAATTTATCGCACCAATGATTGCTTTAGAATTTGCCAGTGGCGATGGTTCCGAAGAGCGAGATCAAACGCCATTATCCCGCTCATCTCAAGGAAAAAAAACGAAACCCGGTAAGTTTTGGGTTTATGAGCAGATTCTCCGGATTCCTTACTATGGTATTTTTGAAATCAATCGGAACCATTTAGAGGTTTATCATCTAATCAATGGTTCCTACCGCCCGATGTCTCCTAATTCGCGAAACCACTATCCCATTGAACCTTTAGGTATCGAATTGGGATTACTCCAAGGAACCTATCAAAATCAAACTCAAATTTGGTTGCGCTGGTGGGATAGTCAGGGCAATTTACTCCTCACAGGAAGTGAGAGAGCCGAACAAGAAAGACAACGGGCTGAACAAGAAAGACAACGGGCTGAACAAGCAGAAATTGCCCGAAGAGAAGCCATTCCCAAATTATTCGCAATGGGATTAACCGCAGATCAGATAGCCGAAGCCTTAGGTTTACCCATTGAGGAGGTTAACTCCCTAGTGCAAGAAGGCAGAAATAACACCAATAGCTAACATCTTCTCCAGCTTCACTGTATAGACAAAGCTGCTCAATTATTTCCGCTCAGCTGCACTAGAAATCGGGAGCATGTCAGTTTTGCACAGAACGTTAAGGATAGAGAGCAAGAGGAGGCGATTGAAATCGCTGCTACACAAACAAAGTCCGCCTGCGCGGACTGGTTTATCACAGGGGTAGCTAACCCGAATTTGGTATTATACGTTTAAATGCAACTTAGTATGAACTCGTTTTAACGGGTTTAAGCTTTAAGAGGAGAACTTTAGTTCTAGGCTTCCTAAGATTAATGTTTCGCCCTAAGGACATCCCATCGCTTAGCCACAAACAAGTATAACCCATAAATTGTCAGACTCTCCCCCACTAACTCAGATGTCTCCTCAACCGCCACGCGCACCTTCTCCACCACCACGGGAATCAAACCCCCCTGATTAAGCTGAAAAACCACTATTTTCACCACCTCCCCGCAAAATACCCCCAGAAAAAATATGCCCATTCCCAAGGCGACAAAGGCAATGGCTTTGGGGTAAAATCTCCAAATTGCGATAAAATCCCGGTGAAATATCACCAGCGTACTCACCCCAACCGCCAAATAAATCGGCATCCAATCTTTATGATCTGACGTATTCAGCAGACGCGAAAGCTGTAGGTGAAACTTAAATACCTCATCCACCGCCCCATAAGAAAATAATACCGCGATCGCGCCACAAAAAAGGCGAGAGGGCGGAAGGGAGGTATGGCGTTGAAATAGCAGTAAACTCAAGGCAATTAAGCCAATAATCAACAGTTGTAGCGCTTGGATTAATGAGGGAATCGTCATTTGCCCATCCATATTAAATAGGGGATACGCCTTTCCCCTCACCACAATCCCCCACAGATAAATCAATCCCAAACTAATTTCTAACCCAATCACCGCCCACAGTAGCCAGACGCCAGAGGGTTGAATCGTGGGGGACTTACTTCTCATGGATGAAAATAGGAATAAATATCTTCGGCTAAACGCAAACCAATTCCCGGAACTTCAGCAAGCTGTTGTACCGATGCTTCTCGAATATAATCAATGGAACGAAAATGTGCCAATAGCTGTTTTTGGCGCACAAATCCTAATCCGGGAATTTCATCTAAACGAGAACGGCGTAATTTATCACTGCGTTGCTGTCGATGGAAACTCACCGCAAAACGGTGCGCCTCATCTCGTAAACGCCGCAATAATTGCACCCCCGGTTGTTCTGCATCTGTGGGGAGGGGAAAGGATTCACCAGGGAGAAAAATTTCCTCCCGTTGCTTAGCTAAACTCACTACCCGGACTTTATCCAATAGGTTCATATCCTGCAATACCGCCACCACGGCGGAGAGTTGTCCTTTACCGCCATCAATCATAATTAAATCGGGAAAATCATCAGATATCCCCTGTTCTCTGGAAAGGGCGGGTTTAGTTATGTTATCGGTTTGTGGCGAAATGGTATCAGTCAAAACCGCCCCTACATCTGGGTTTCCTTTGTGGTTTGAAAGGGCGGGTTTAGTTATGTTATCGGTTTGTGGGGAAATGGTATCGGTCAAACCCGCCCCTACATCTTTATATTTGCGAAAACGGCGACGAATCACTTCAGCTAAACTGGCAAAATCATCGGAATGACCAATCGTTACTGTGGGATTTTTGATCTTATAGTGGCGATAATGTTGCTTAGCTGGTATTCCATTAATAAACACCACCTGAGAGGCTACTGCATTGGCACCCTGAATGTGAGAAATATCATACCCTTCAATCCGATGGGGTAAATCGGGTAAATCTAAAATAGCGGCTAAATCCTCCATGGCTTGGGTATTGCGATCCGCGAATTTCTGAGTCCGTTCCAACTCATATCTAGCATTCCGTTCCACCATTTCAATTAATTCGGCTTTAGTTTGCCGTTGGGGAACTAAAATAGTAACTTTACGCCCTTTGCGTTCACTTAACCAATCTGCCAATAATTCCGCATCCGGTAACTCATGCTGAACTAAAATTTCAGTGGGAATTTCTACCGAGTCAACGGTTTGGTAATGATCTTCTAATACCCGTTGTAAAATAGCCCCTAATTCAATTCCCCCAGTGGGAACCTCGGCGAAAAATCCCAACCGCCCCACTAACCGACCGGCACGAATCTGGAATAATTGAATACAAGCATTATTGGCATCTGCCGAGAGCGCGATCGCATCCCGTGATACGGTATCATCAGGTAGGGCAACTTTTTGGTCAGCACTCAGGGCGTTCAACCCTTTAATCTGATCCCGAATTTTCGCGGCTAACTCAAAGTTCAGCGATTCCGCCGCTTGTTCCATATTCCGAGTTAGGATATCAATCAGTTCCCCCGTTCGTCCCTGAAACACCATCGCCATTTTTTGCACTGTATGGCGATACTCCTGGGGCGAAATTAGCTGTTGACAAACGCCAGGACAACGCCCAATATCATAGTTAAGACAGGGACGGTCTTTAAACAGAGGACGAGGACGCTGGCGTTGGGGGAAAATCTGCTTAAGTAGGTGTAATGTGCTTCGCAGCAACCCGACATCCACATAAGGACCATAATATCGATCCTTTTCCTTTCTTAGGTTACGCTTGCGGGTAATAAAGATACGCGGATAGTCTTCTGACCAAGTAATACAAACATAGGGATATTTCTTATCATCTTTGAGCAGCACATTAAAATAAGGCTGATGCTGCTTGACTAAATTCGCTTCTAATGCTAGGGCTTCCGCTTCCGTATCAGTAACAATGAACTCAATCTCCGCCACCTGACGCACCATCATGGCGATACGGGGGCTTAGGGGTTGGGCGTTACGGAAATAGGAACGAACGCGCGATCGCAGCTTCTTTGATTTACCAATATAGAGGATGCGATCGCTCCCGTCACGCATTAAATACACCCCAGGTTCGCCGGGGATTTCTTTCAGGCGACTTTCTAGGCGATCGGGATTATTGACTAGAGGGGTTACTTTAGCAGAGGATACCACAGATGCTGCTCATCTCGCTTACTCATCTTATCTTTATGATAAAACCTTTTTTTATTCATGAGACATGGAACATTTTATCGGGACGAGAGGTCAAAGGGAAAATCGGATAATTCTAGACGGTTTACCCAAGAAAACTATTAGGAGTTTGAACAATGAAAAAAATACTCATGCTCGCCGCCAGTCTCTTTATAATATCAGCCGAATCAGCTCAAGCTTGTCGTTGTTTACCCTCTACCCCTGATCAACATTTTGAATCCGCTAATGCTGTCTTTTCGGGTCGAGTTGTTAATGTCGTCACTCCCCGCCAAAATTCCACACGCCCCGAATTCTCTTCCCAACAAAAAAGAGTCATGTTTGAAGTTGCCGAAGTTTGGAAAGGAGAAGAAAGACGCCGATTAATGGTGATGACACCAGAGTCCAGCGCCAGTTGCGGCTTCAACTTTGTGGAAGGAGAGTATTACTTAGTCTATGCCTCAATTTCCGATAAAAACTTAACCACATCCCTGTGCAGTGGCACAAAGCTATTAACTCAAGCCCAAGAGGATTTAAAGATGTTAGAAGACCAAGATACGCCTTCAGATACTGTCTCCTTGGAATCATTAGATAAAGGTTTTAACTCGGGAATGGAAGAACCATTTGAAACGGTGATTCGCAATCCCGGAAATTGGCAGCAATTTTGGAAAAAATTTAATGATAATTCTTCTCAAACACCACCCTCACCCCAAGTTAACTGGACGGAAAGCATGGTGATTGGAGTTGGGTTAGGGAATAAACCCAGTGGTGGCTATAGTGTTGAAATTAAAGATATCGTGATGGAGGACGGTAAGCTGGTGATTAATGCTGTAGAACAGCAACCCGGACAAAACTGTTTTACAACAATGGCAATCACTCAACCTTATCATTTAGTTACGGTAGAACGAGTAGATTTACCTGTTCAATTTAACCGTAAAACTGAGATAATTAACTGCGATTAATGTCAAATTCATAGACTACTTATTGATGTAAAGGTTGCTGAATAAGTAGTGGGGTGAGGGGAGGGAACAGGGAACAGTGAACAGTAAGAGTTAATATTAGATAGGTCAGGGGCTGGTAGGTTACGGTGGACAGGACATTAAACGGTTATTTCTCCAATGAAAGACCCGCCCGACAATTACAATAAAGGAATTAGTGCTTGCTCAAAGCGTTTCCAGTCCCATCTACCATGAATACCCCAGCCCACATCATTATTAATATGCTATGCCTAGGGCGTCAGGATACCGCCAATATCCTTACCCCAGTCATAGTCGGTGCATTCCTCCCCGATGCTCCCATGTTTGTATTCTACTTTGTTGAAAAAGTGATTAAAGGCACACCTGAAGGAATTATTTGGCGAGAAGCGTATTACAAAGAAAACTGGCAAAACTTTATTGACATTTTCAACTCTATCCCTCTAATTATCTTTGCTTTAGTTTTCACAGGCTGGTTAGGTTCCAAAATAGGAATAATCTTTTTCTCCAGCATGTTTTTACATATTGTCGGTGATTTTCCCCTGCATCATAATGATGCCCATCGGCATTTTTTCCCCTTTTCCAATTGGCGATTCCAGAGTCCAGTTTCCTATTGGGACCCGAATCATTACGGCACTATTGTCACCATTGTGGAAATCCTCGCCGTCATTATCAGCTGCGTTGTACTATTCCAAACCTACCAATCCATGACAGGTAGAATTAGTGTGGGGCTAATGGGAGTTTCCTATTTAGCCTATTTCATCTATGTTTTTACCGTTTGGGTTTAGGTCAAATTGGCTCAAAGCCACTGTCGTGAGAGTTCATCGTAAACCTCGTGAGACCCCGCATTCAGCGAAGCAATGCGGGGAGGAATAGAGGTCAAATCTTGCCACTCAATGTGGTGAGATTTGACCAGTCCAGTTGAAGGCACGACGATTAACCCCGTGCTTCGCTGCAACAACTGGACTTTTTTGGCAGTAAACTGCCCCAATCGTTTCCAATTTCCATCGCTAACGGAAACCTGAGTTTTAGTGTCCCCAGAACA
>NZ_JAVJRX010000147.1:0-79048 GCF_040219735.1 Coleofasciculus sp. G1-WW12-02
CCGAACTAGAGAAGCGTCCGGAAGTGATTGTCCCCTACCAACTCATGCCCTTATTCATGTACAGACCGTCCATGGAAGGTCTCTACTGACAGGTTATCTCTGCCAATCCGCGTCTTCACGAAGTAAGGCGCGGTTCATGAACTCGCTTATTTTTCCGGTCAATTAACCATCCCAATTTTGCCTCGTTATCCCTATATTCTCTCATTTTTTCTTGTAGTTCTTTCAGGGAATCGGTTTCCGAACGCAATTCTACGACAAAATCTGGACAAATCGGGGCAAACTTCTTTCGTTGTGTCGGAGTTAACGCTTCCCATCGTTCCCGGCGTATCCAAGAGACATCAGGGGAACGCTCGGCACTATTGGGAAGTTTGAAGCCAGTGGAGGAATCAAAGGCAATCCCTAAATTATTAGGGCGGCTCCAAGCTTGGAGTTGATAGGCGAGTTCAATATTGCGATTTCCCGTTTCACTACCCGTTGGTGACATGATTAGTAATTCCCCTGATGTTGTCCGCTCAAATCGGTAATCTCGGTTTCTCTGACACAGCTCAAAGAACTGATCATCGGTTAAATCGATACTCAATTTTATCCGAGAAGGCAGAGTAATCGTTGCTATATTCATACAGGTATTACAACAGCATATTTTATCGAATTTTTGAAACCCACCCATGCCGATTTTATGGCGTTTCTCCTAAAAGCGATCGCCAATCTTGAATCGCCTGCTCGGACCAAAGCCAGTTCTGGCTCAGGGCGTCTGGTTGAAAATTTACGGGGTCATCTTGGAGAACTTTTTGCCGCAGTTTCGACGATTCATTTAAAAGATTGGTGCGGTTTTCGGCGGGCTGTTGTTGAGCAGATTTCCAGAATCCTAAAGCCAGTCCAGCATAAGCCGTTAGCGCTTCTTTCTTCGCCTCGTTTCCCGCCACATCTGCATCGATTTCCTCTTGTTCGATTAAGGTGAGAGCATCTAACCAGGCATTGTTAGCTCGCTCGAAATCTCCTTCTGCGTAGTAAGCAAAGCCAAGGGCATTATTATATTTAGCCGAGTCAGGTTGGGCTTTAACTGCTGTTTCCCAATACCGTCGCACATCGCTGATATTATAGTTTGTATCCCCCGTTTGAAGGGATTGCCAAGCCAGACGTCCTCTCAAGAAACTGATGGTTGGATTATCCAATTGGGAGGGAGAAACAGCCCCTAGTGCAGCATCAGCTTGAGACAATGCACCTCGATTGAGCAAAGCTTCCACAGCTTCCGTTCCGGCTTCGATCTTCCCTTGACCTAATTGTGCGATCGCTAAAGCTGTAACGCGACTAGTGTCGGCTTGCGCTAAGTTGCTCCTATCTAAGTCTGAGGGTTGGGGTACACTCGGCACAGGAGACTCAAGCGATGTAATTAACCCACCCGGTTGCGGCTGACGGTTCCAAAGCAAGGCGAAACTCAAAAGTGCGATCGCGACAGCACCGACACCTAATCCAATCCCCACTTTAGGTGCAACCCGCCAGGAACGCCACCCCTTTTGATTCGGTTGCGCTGGCTGGGGTTTAGGTTTAACCGTCTGTTGAGGTGATGGCGTAGCTGTTTTTGGGGGAGGTGTTGGTACTGGCGCTTCTGAGAAAACCGTGGATTTTTGAGGCGGCGGGATTAATACGTCCTGATTTGCTTTCCCTGGCGTCGTTGTAGGTGGATGCTTTGCGTCTAAGGGAGGTAACTTAGGTTCCTCGATCTCTGGGTCACTATCGAGTTGTTCGAGTAAACTCTTAATAAAGCTAGACGGATCATCCCCATCATCGTCTGAGGGAGTCTCATCCAACAAATTTTGGCTCGATGTATACTCATACTCAGCTAGGGGCAATTTATCCTCTAGCAGGAATTCATCCTCATTCTCTAACGTTGTGTTTAACATAGGTCGTGTAAATAGTTCGGTGTCACTTTCGTCAGAGACTAAAGGCATGTCTGGTGGTTCCGGTAACTGTAATCGTTCTTCCCGATTGTGATAGTCATCGTCCACATTAGTTAGGAATCCATCAAATTCGGGATGCAGATAAAGCACGGGCAGCGCCCAATATAATTGGTTGGAACCATAGGCAGAAATTAGCCCCTGTCGCGCCCGACTCAGACTCAGATCGATGGGATAGCCTTGATTGAGATTCCGATAAAGTAGGCGAGTCAGGGTAAGTGCCACTTCATCAGGAATTCGTTCTGCCATTGCCAGGACACCGGGAATACCTCGCTTGACCAAGGCTTCGGCTAAATTGCGCTCTTTGCCATTGTTTAGGGGGTTTGATGTGGCTGTATAGGCGCCACGACAGGAGTTAAACACTGCCAATTGCACCCCGTTATTTGCCAGCAATCCGGCTAAGTCATTGCCGTTCAAGGTTTCCGTTAACCCCGTTTTATTACTGACTAAATAAACATCACCGCCAGAATCCCCCAGACTACTGTGACCCGCATAATGGAAGACTTGATATTGACCTTGTTCTAAGGCTTGGGTGAGTTGTTCTCGTCCCGGTTGTTCGAGAATGGTGAGTTGAATCGCTGGGGGTTCTTGGCGAGAACGGCTTTTGAGTTCTTCTTGTAAGTGTGCTGCTTCCTGTGCCAGTTCTAAACTCTCTTGGTCACTCGGTCCGGCAATTACCATGAGAATTTTCAGGACAGGATTGGGTTGAGGGGGAAGGGAATGAATCGGTCGCATCAACCCGGCGCTAAGTTGATAACGGGAGAAGGCGACATCCGTCCCCGTTGCCAAAGGGCGATCGCCGGCATGGAGGACTTCCCAGGGTAAGCGGGGTAAGCGATTCCCTTTGAGTCCCAGGCGCAGTCGCAATACGGTGCGTTGATTTTGCGCGATCGCTTGTGCCATCATCCAGCTATCACGCAAGCTCCCTTGAAATAAAGCATTATAAAGTTCCTGACCCAGCGCCACCAGGTTTTTACAGGATTGACGCACTTGCTGATCTGAGTTAGGCAAAAAAAACAGCTCATCCATACCGCCAGACCCCCCTTGTAACAAGCCGAGGAGGGGATCATTCATCAGTTGTTTAGCTTGCGCTAACCACTCATCCATGGGCCAACGGACTTGTTCTTCTGCCAAAGGCACCCCCGGTGCGACTCGTTCAATCCGCACTAGATGCTGCTGGTCGTCCCCCAAAGGGGTCACAGAGAGATGGAATTCCTGTGCCACTGCTATTGCCTGGTCAAGTTTGCTGAATGTCAAGGGTTTTTACTGGGTTTTCAAGGTTTATCGCATTCATAGTGTCTTTAGATATAGATTGATTTAATTCTGTGAAAGTTTCCATAGAGAGTTTAGGCACATAAGGGCGAGTCACGGGTATTCAATGAGACATTTTGACCTTATGGAGGAGGGACAAGAGGTTAATCCTGGTTGAAAACGCTGGAATTTTTCGGTTCTGGATGTTACTGAACTCCAATTGAAGAACGGCTTGGCGAATTTTTCCGGATGAACCCCGCCTATTCCCGAAGAGTGAAATGGTAGATGCACCCTGATTGACGTTCCCTGGCTCACTGATTTGGGCTAGGGATTTTTTTTAGCCCTAGTGGTTAAGGAAAATCCTGGATTTTTCCGTTACATCGGTACATCAGGATGAAAACGTTTTTAAGGGATGTAGGGGTGGGTTTCACGATTATCGTTTTTTTTCGCCCCGATTTGACTCAACCTGCCCCTAGGGTAGTTTTTCAGTTTTGATTGTACAGACTGGCTCCCTTGCGGTGGGGTTAAGTCTCTTTTATCTTAACAATGGTTGCACGATAGGGAGATACCAGAAAATTACTCTGAAAAAGGGAGAAGTGATACCAAGTTGCAGTCAAAGAGGTAATCTGTCAGGGTTCGCGAAACCCTTCACTTATGAAACCTGCATCTGTAGGAAACATGTCATGCCCCTACTCTAAGCTTTTTTTGAGCGCTCAGTGTGATTACATCGATTGACGCTCTAGGGATACACTAAACGATAGTGCATTAAGACCACAAGCAGGAGGGGAGAAGTGGACGTTAAAGCAGCTATCGCCTACGAAGCAGGTAAACCGTTAACGATTGAAACGGTTCAGCTAGAGGGACCCAAAGCTGGGGAGGTATTAGTCGAAATTAAAGCCACAGGTATTTGTCATACCGATGCCTATACCCTCTCTGGCAAAGACCCAGAAGGACTATTCCCGGCTATCTTAGGACATGAAGGTGCAGGTGTAGTCGTGGAGGTGGGAGACGGGGTAAACAGCGTTAAACCCGGTGATCATGTGATTCCTCTCTACACACCCGAATGCCGTAACTGTGAGTATTGCTTAAGTTTCAAAACCAATCTCTGTCAGGCGATTCGGGCAACTCAGGGACGAGGAGTCATGCCCGATGGCACAAGTCGGTTTTCAAGTAATGGCAAAATGCTACATCACTACATGGGAACCTCTACCTTTGCCAACTATACCGTATTACCAGAAATTGCCGTGGCGAAAATTCGAGAAGATGCGCCCTTTGAGAAGGTTTGTTACATCGGCTGCGGCGTAACCACGGGGATTGGTGCGGTGATTAATACCGCCAAAGTTGAACCCGGTTCCAGAGTTGTGGTGTTTGGACTCGGTGGGATTGGCTTAAATGTGATCCAAGGAGCGCGAATGGTAGGCGCGAGTCAAATTGTGGGCGTTGATATTAATCCAGATAAACGGGAATTGGCCGAAAAGTTTGGTATGACAGATTTTGTTAATCCGCGTGAAGTCGAAGGAGATTTAGTTCCGTATTTGGTGGAGTTAACCAAAGGGGGAGCTGATTATAGTTTTGAGTGTATTGGGAATGTCAATGTCATGCGCCAAGCCTTAGAATGTTGCCATAAAGGATGGGGCGAGAGTGTGATTATTGGAGTAGCTGGTGCTGGACAAGAAATTAGTACGCGCCCGTTTCAATTGGTAACCGGACGAGTTTGGAAAGGAAGCGCGTTTGGTGGAGCAAGGGGACGCACTGATGTTCCTAAAATTGTGGATTGGTATATGGAAGGAAAGATTAATATTGATGATTTAATTACCCATGTCATGCCCTTGGAGAAAATAAATGAGGGGTTTGATTTAATGCACAAAGGGGAATCGATTCGCAGTGTGGTGACATTTTAAGGCAACTGGGTGGTAGGGGCGGGTTTTACCCATAACGTTTTGGAAACAACCTCTAACGTGACTAAACCCGCCCCTTTCTTTAGCCGCAGGGGAGCGAACCTGATCATGTAAAAACGCCCCATTGTAGAAGTCATTGGAACATGGGAATAACCGGTCTAAGATTATCGTACTAGAATTAAGCGTAATCAGGGAGCGCGATCGCAATTGTCTGTTAATTGGGTAGAGTGCGATCGCGAATTTTTTTTAGAGTGAGTATTGTTGTGATTTTATAGTTGGTTAAATATAGAATACACGACAATAATAAAGGGCGCACGTCTGTGCGCCCCTACTGTCTTAATAATGATAGCGACAAGAAATAATCGTTAGATAATTATCATTTACCGCGTAGACAAGACGATTAGTATCATCAATACGACGTGACCAAAACCCCGATAGATTTTCTTTCAACGGTTCAGGTTTGCCAATCCCCTCAAAGGGAAGACTTTTAGTTGCCTTGATCAGTTTATTAATCCTTTTAAGCGTTTTCTTATCCTGATTTTGCCAATAAAGATAGTCCTCCCAAGCTTCATCAGTCCAGGCTAACTTCCGATTACTCATCTAATAAATCTTTCTCGGTTACCTGTCCTTGTTTGTATTGAGCAATGGAGCGTTCTAAGTGAGCTGCATTGGCTGGAGATTTTAACAAATGAACGGTTTCGAGCAAACTATTGAAATACTCAAGGGACATAACGACGGCATCATCAGCATCCCGTCTGGTGATTATAGTATAGTCAGCATCATTAACCACCCGATCCAAAATGGCTTTCAGTTTATTTCTAGCTTCAGTAAACGTTACGACTTTCATCCCTAAAAGCTGTCGGCTTAATTGTACAAGTATAGCCTAGCTGATCTGAGCTACGCACGTCAAAGTCAAGTGTCAATTTGAGATTGTGTCTGGGATTTGGCGATCGCAACCGCCTGTTGATTTGGGATAGTGCGATACGTTCCTTCGGAACAGGCTTCGCCAACGTGAGATTTTATAGAGTGAGTATTGCTGTTATTTTATAGTTAGTTAAATATAGGGCGCACAACAATAATAAAAGGCGCACGTCGGTGCGCCCCTACCGTCGAACAGGGAAAGTCGCATCCACTGAAACGGTACGTGCGATCGGGATGCAGCCTTGCATAGTTAACTCGATAATTGTGTTGGCTTCCTCTTGGAGCTGCGTGAAGGTGCGACTATGTTTTATAATAAGAGAATTAAATTTGTTGAATAACAGGAATGGGAAAAGTTAAATTTATTGATTTATTTGCTGGAATTGGTGGATTTAGAATTGCCTTTGAAAGAACGGGCTATGAATGCGTATATTCTTGTGAACTTGATTCCAAGTGTCAGGAAGTATATTTTAATAATTTTTCAGATAGACCCGCAGGTGACATTACAAGAATAGACATTAATAGTATTCCTGATTTTGATGTTTTAACGGCGGGGTTTCCTTGTCAGCCTTTTAGTATATGTGGTAAAAGAAAAGGTTTTCAGGACACACGAGGCACATTATTTTTTCGCATTTGTGAAATAATTGCGGCAAAAAAACCTCCAGTTATTCTTCTGGAAAATGTAAAACATTTAATGTATCAAGATAAAGGTAGAACACTAAATGTGATTTTGTACTCTTTAGAAGACTTGGGATATAAAGTCAATTATAGCCTACTGAATTCTAAAAATTTTGGAGTTCCTCAAAACCGGGAAAGAATAATTATTGTTGCTACCAAAAAGAAACGATTTAATTTTAATAAATTGAAAACAATAAACTCTAGAGCAAAATTAAGAAATTTTCTATCCGATTCTGAAAACTTTGAATATTTAGATCCAGACAGCTATACTTTAATAGATCAACCCAAACAACAGCAATCGGGATTAATTTTTGTAGGATATCGGAATAATAAGAGTATTTGGAAAAAAGGAGTTAGACCCAATACTCATCATTTATCTAGGGTTCACCATCAACCCAATAGAATTTATTCAGTAGAAGGCATACATCCTACAATACCTTCTCAAGAGACATCGGGGCGATTCTTTATTTATCTTCCTAAAGAAAACGCCGTTCGCAAATTGACGATTAAAGAATGTTATAGAATTATGGGATTTCCAGAGAATTTTAAACTCCACAATAATTTAGGAGAATGTTACAAGCAAGTGGGAAACTCGGTCTGCATTCCCATGGTTTCTGAAATTGCTCATCAATTAAAGGAACAAATATTTATTGGTAGTCAGGAAGAAGAAAAGGAAAATGATTTTATAGCTGAAAAGAAAGAAAAGTTTATTCAATTGCAAATACCAGGATTACGGTTATGAATCACAAAGAAAAATTATTACAGGTTTATAAACAAGCTACCAATGCTGAAGATATTAAAGGTGAAATACCAGATACTTACAAAGACTTTATTTCCAAGATTGCCAACAACTGTACTCGATTAAAAGGAGTTTATACAGTCTTAATAACTTTGTTACTGCATAAAACTCTTAACCCAGACCAAGATATTAGATTTCATCAAGCCCAAATAGGAGGTTTTTCAGGTAGAAATATAGATAAACAGTATATTACTCCTACTTTACAAGAGTTAGGGCTTCCTGCAATGGCTGAAAGTGGCTGGTTAACCCGCTCCCTTGAACAACCTAAACCCTACACTCTTGATTACCCAGGAAAAATCGGTAATAAATCAGTTAAAGAAGCATTTCTGAATCTTATAGATTGGGTTCAAAAAAATCCTGACCAAGCAGATTTAGTATTGAAAATACTTTTAGGGCAAGTTATCAAAAATGCCAATTCCAATAAAATTGAGATTACTAAAATAGAAAATAATGCAAGGCTTAATATTAGAGTTATAGTTGATTGTTTAGAAGAGCATTTTAATTTTAATTATAAAACTCATGGAGCATCTAAACTTCCAGTTCTTGCATTCTATGCCATTTATCAAATTTTGATTGAAGAAGTTGAACGATATAAATTATGTACCTTAAAAAAGTTAGCTAGTCATACAGCTTCCGATCTAACGTCTAGAAGTGCAGGTGATATTGAAGTATTTGATGAAAACAATAAGTTATTTGAAGCTGTTGAAATTAAACAGGGCAAGAAAATTGATGTGCAAATGATTCGTATAGCTAAGGAAAAAATAGTGAAATACCACCCACAAAGATACTGTATTTTTTCATCATCTGATATTGAAAACTCAGATTCTGAATTAATTGATATAGAAATTAGTGAAATAGAGAAAAATCATGGTTGCCAAATAATTATTAACGGAACCATACCCACCTTGAAGTATTATTTCAGATTGATAAGTTCACTAGATATTTTTATCAATAAATATTCCATATTGATAGAAGCAGATTCTGAGCTTCAAATTACTCATAAGATTAAGTGGAATGAAATATTATCTGAACATTTTGGTATCTCTTACGGGGATCAGAAAATAGGCGACTGATATCATGGACACACGAGAAAGGGCGCACGTCGGTGCGCCCCTACCGTCGAACATGGAAAGATCGCATCCACTGAAAGTAAGCGCGATCGCTCTTCGGGAAAGTATAGATGCGATCGCGCTACAATAGCAGCAGGTTAATCTGAGGCTGATTTTAGTATGCCAATTACATTGCCACCGGAACTGGAACAGTTTATCAACAATCAGGTTGCTAGCGGCAAGTATGCCTCTACTGATGAAGTCTTCTTGGCTGGTATTAAGCTGCTACAGGAACGAGAAAATCTTTATCAAGGACGGTTTGAAGAATTACGCCGCGAGATTATGGTTGGAGTTGAAGAGGCTGAACGAGGCGAATTGTTAGACGCAGAAACCGTTATAATTGGGCTGCAAGAGAAATTGCAACAGCGTCGCGCTTAGGCTAATTGATGAGCAATGTTTGCCGAATTACACCGACAGCAAGCCGAGATATAGAGAGTATTATGGACTATATCTCCCAGAGAGGAAGTATTGAAACGGCAGAGCGTTTTCTTGAGAAGATTGACACGAAGTTCAAAATGCTATCTCAGTTCCCCCGAATGGGACGTCAACGAGATGAACTATATCCCAACTTGCGGAGTGTACCGTTAGAGGATTATCTAATTTTTTATCGTCTGGTTCCAAATGGAATCGAGGTGATGCGGGTAGTAGGCGGTTATCGCGATCTGGAGGCGTTATTTGGGGAAGATGATCAAGACTAAGCGATCGCATACATCGACACAGAAACGCGATCGCACTTCAGTCTCTATCAATTAGGCTTTCCATCAAGCGACTTTTGGGTTCAGGAATCGGACATCCTAACTCGTTGGCGGTTTCAATAAATTATTTCTTATTTTTAGATTATTTAATCATTGTAAATTACATCCACAAATTTGCTGGATTGTCTTTGTCATCTTCCCATTTAGCCGGATTGTTGATAATACAGCGCTTTGCGCTGTAATAAAGTACAGTAAATAAAAGTCCCCCTTAAAAAGGGGGATGCGAGGGGGATCGACAATGTACCGCATAGCAGAGCAAACTGCTGTATAGTCTCGAATTCGGTCTAATGATCCATCAGCGCGAATGATGTGGTCATAAAATCGCGGTTGCCAACCAAAAGATGAATAATTATTCCTTTTACACCACTGACTAACTGCTGCTTTGTCTGATCGAATGATTGCACCCAGAGAACCTGCTTTCGGAGACATTTGTGATCTTGCCCGATAGAACTCGGTGTCGCTACGGAATGTATAGACGCGCCATGGCGCGTCTCTACAATGGTCATGTCACTTTCACCCTAATGCTTTTAGTGATGTGCGTTTTACATTTAATTCGTCCCACCTACTTAGCTGATCTGATTAGACAAAGATACTGGAGAGATTGTTTTGGATGACACTAGCTTGCGTCCAATTTACCACAGCTAGGCGATCGCTACCGGCAAAAATTTCTGCTCCATTTGTGCTATCAAAGATAGACAGATCATCTGTGGTTAAACCTGATCCGAGTTGGAAGATAGTTTGATCCAGTTGGAAGTTGTGGATGCTATCGAAGCCATCGCCTAGTTCTAGGATAACCGTATCTTGACCGCCACCGAGCCAAATAGTATTGTTGCCTAGACCACCATAGATGATATTGTCGCCATTACCCACGTAGATGGTATCGTTTCCAGCACCAGCATCGATGAAATTATTACCGTCACCCGTGTCAATCCGATCAATTCCAACACCTCCATAGATGGTGTTATCACCCTGATTGGCGTAGATGGTATCATTTCCACCTAAACCATCAATGATATCGTTGTCAGGAGTACCAAAAAGGATATCCGATTTTTCTGTCCCGACAATTTCGAGAATCTCGTTTCCATCGGTGACACCAATTGTAAATTCCTTCCAGAAAATGCCACCATTACCATCAGAGGTTTGGACGCGAATGTTATAGGAATTCTGGGTTTCGTAATCGAAGGAGGCTTTGGTTTTTAGGGTATTGCCGACAATTTCAAATACGTTATTGTCCGTATCTCCTGTGCCAGAAACTAAACTATAGGAATGGGTTTCTCCTAACTCGGAATCTACAGAAGAAAGAGTACCAACGGCTGCACCAATCGGTAAATTTTCGGCGACTGCAGTATTCGTCAGAGCAATATCAGTAGGATCGGCGCTGAAGACAAGTGCTGTATCAATCTGGTTTTGTAAAGCTGTACCCGTGTTCTCTTCTATGGCTTGGGTAATGGTTTTATTTCCGTTGAGAACATCTTGGATATCTTGTTTGGTTTCAGCCAATGCCACCTTTTCTACTTTGGCAAATTGCACTTCCAGAGATTCTATGGGCAACGTATTCGCAAAATCCTGAATAGTTTGGTTGGCGGCGGCGATGATTTGAGCGAATCCTTGGATAAGGCTGGTGTTTCCAGCTGGAATTCCGGCGCCATTGGTGATTATGGTTTCCAATTGGGTAGGATTCGTTAAATCTAAGGGTATACCACTTTGGATTTTATTGGCGATTGCCCCTACCAGATTATCCAGGATTTGACTTGGGGAGGCGTTGGCGAAGTGTGAAACAATGGTAGCCGCTTGGCTGATTAAGATGGCAATTTGGCTATGGGCGGTATAGGCGGTAACGGCATCAGTTTGATTATTATTGATCGCCTCTACGGGATTGAAGGTATTGATGTCAATGGTATTCGGAATTGAGAAGGCGTTAGTGAATAAATCATTGGCTTGCTGTTGCGTCAATCCTCGTGCGATTAATTCAGCGATGACAGTAGTTAATGGGGTTACTACAGAGGCATCAGGGCTGGCGATGAAGGCGGTGTCTTGTGTTAATCCTGTGGCGGTGTTAATTCCACCCAGGGAGACGATTTGACCTTCAGAGATGTCGAGAATTCCGTCACTATTGGTGTCATAGATAAGTAAGTCATCGGTAAAGGTAAAGGAGCCTTGGGCATCGGTGATAGCGAAGGATTCGTTGTTGTCTAATTCTCCGTTACGATTGGCGTCGAAGAAGACTGTTGCACCAATAATGTCGTTGTTGGTTACTTTTCCAAGCAGATCAATCGTAAAGTCAAAAGTATCTTGGACATCAAAATCTATACCCGCCGGATTATTAGTAGTATCTGAGTCAGATACTTCGACACTAACGGTATAGCCTCCGTTGAACAAGAACCCTAAAAATGGTTTAAACTGAAACTCAAGATTAGTTAAATCTATTGAATCAAAAGGATTGAATAGATTGTTGACTCCTGATGTCGAATCATATACTGTCAATGCTCCTTTGTTCACAATCACATTGTAGGTTAAGTCACCACTCCCCAGGTAAGGCAAGGCTGTAAACGTTTCACCTGCAGCACCTGTAACACCAGTGTTTTCTGGTAAATTACCTGGCATACCATCTAACAAATCTAGAAATGTATGAAATTGTTCTTGAAGATAAGGTTGTGTTTTGACTTGAGCATCATCCGTCAGCGACTGAGAGCCAGGTAAGAATTTAGCACCACCTTCAGAACTGGAATATTCTTCTAAAATGGCTTTATTGGTAATGATCGTCTCGTCGTCAAGATTATCATCTACTTCCAAGTCGTAAGTTATGACTACAACGTTATCGCCACTGGTAGAATTATAAGCGGCGATCGCACCTGTAGCAGAATCATTTAAGCGAATCCCATTACCAAAGAGATCATCAGGAGTACCGCTTATTCCGTCAGGACCACCGCCTAAAAAGCTAATGCCACTGGAATTAATCAAAGCACCATTCCCATAAGCCACTTGAAGATTTAGCCCGCCGATGGGTATCTTTAATCCTGTGGGCAGATTATCTTTAATCAGTACATCAAATGCACCATTAGGACTTGTGCCAGTGTTTTCCAGAATGATGGCATAGGTGACTAAATCCGTTATTGAATTATTATCTCCATTATGAGCTAGATTACTACCCGGAGCATCACTCAAATCAGCCGTTATATCACTATCGAAATAATTAGTGGTGCTAAGAGTATTGGAGTCAATTGTTCCAGTGAATCTTACCCCTGGGGTTCCAGGAGCAGTAAATCCAAGGGTGGGAGGATTGGGAGAATTTCCAATAACAGGGAAAAATTCGCTAAACACAGCATTAGCTTCGCTGGTTGCGACTACACCCTGAGTAATCTTGAGTTCTGGTTGCGCTAATTCAAGTAAGGCATATTTAGCAAAGGCGCGAGAACCACCATTGGTACTACCCTCTTGTTCATAAACCAGATTAGTTAGTAACAGGTTATTTTCGGTTACCTGATCTCCTACTTCTAAGGTATAGAGAAGGTCAATAGTTTGGGGTGCAACGGTGTTAGGATCGTCAAAGTTTCCGTAGTTGAACAGCAAAGAATTGTTTTGACGCCCAACAGAAAGATTTGGACCTGTCGAGGGTATGATTGGATTGACGCTACCATAAAAGGTATTAAGCGTATCCATCGGACCATAAACGATTTGCTCTAAAACAGGTGGTCCACTGTGTACCGTTGTTATATCTAATCGACTGAGACTTTCATTGAAAACAGGTAAAGGAAGGAAAGATGTAAATTTTAGCTGTTCTATGTCGGCAAAAGGCAGAGTATATTTGATCCGATAAGTAACTTCATCCCCAGCTACAACAGTATTACCAGTTTTCAGATTCCCATCACTGTCCTTAATCTGAAAAACGCTTACTTCATAGCCATCATCTTGTCCCGAATTGCTATTAAATTTACCACGAGGTAAGTAGAAGTATGTGCTACTAGAATCTGACTCATTGAAAGGTAAATTATTTCCAGTGTCGATATGAGGAGCGAAGTTTTGACCAGGATTAACATTTAAAACATCCCCTGTAATTGTGGCATTATTCCTGAAAAAGTCACCATTGTCAACCGATGTATCAGGAAAACTTCCCGTAAAATCTTCCTGTATTACTGTGCGGAATTTTATTTGCCCTGTAGTTGCACCAAAAGTAGCACCATAACCACCTGAGTCAAAAATATTCCCACCTAATAATTTATCATTAGGATTAGACTGTGGAGCTAATGACAATAACGCTTGAGAAATATCTAAGTTAACTGTGCCACTACTACCCCCACTTGGATCGACAAAAGTGAAGTCTCCAGAGTTGGTAAATGAACCGGTAGTAACGACATTATGCTCGTTAATTGTAAAAGTCGGGGTGAAACTGGTATCGAATTTCTGACCATCGGAAAATATATCATTGATATTGACATTCCCGAAGGCGAAATAATCAGACACCTGGAAATTCATGGTGTATTCAATCACATCTCCCGGACTTAATCCTAGTGCTTTGGTATCACCATTTGGTAATACTCGATTCCAGGTTTTTTGAATAGCGAGTGACCGATCATATAGAGTATGAGTTGCATTGGGTTCAATGAAGGTGATGGCAGTATTATCTGGAGGATTGTAGGGTCCGGCGAAAGGTTGACCATCTCGTGGATCTAGCGGATTCCATACAAGACTTGGATCTAATTTAGCGATATCTGTTGAAGTAACTGCATTCCCAGTTTGAGGGTTGATAACGTCAGTAGTACTGTTGTCTAAGAGTGGGATATAGAAATCAAAATTGAGGCTGGCATTACCTGTTACAGGATTAGGAAAGGCAGCAATTAGAGTACCACCTGAACCAGGGGGAGTTTTAGTTATAGTAGGTGTACCGCCACTCGTACTAACAACACTCTTAAACTGGAGATTATCGGGCAAAATATCCTGAATTGCCAGGTTATCGATTGTCTGTCCCGGCGCAATACCCACTGAGATATTGTACTGTTTACTGAAGTTTTCTCCAGTGACAGTTTCGTTTTCCGGACCTGCATAGTATTTACTAATTCGGTACAGCAGCGGTTTTAAATAATTTTCGGTAACGTCGTCATTTGATTCCATTATTGGATCAATTGGCTGACTGTTCGATACGGCATTTGCACCCAACCGGAAACCACCGCTAGTAGAGAGCTTGAGCGGCTGATTATAGTCAGCTAAATTACTGATCTGAACGTCAATTTCAAGTTTAGCATCGGGTTGATCTGGGGTAAAACTACCTTGAGGTAAGGGTATTACATATAATGTATCTCCTTGATTAAATCCTGATGGAACTCCGATTGTGCCAGCATAAGGATGATCTACTACAAGATTTCCAGAGTTATCAAGGTAGATGGTTGCTAATATTGGTTGTATCCCCAAAACACTCAGAGGAACCGAATGCAACCCATCGCTAATCGTATTACCAGTATCAGGGTCAACAACCGATGAAATATCTTGGTCAAGAATGTATCGTATGCCGTTAGGAATCAGGGTAAGACCATCATAAGTATCTGTCATTACCCCATTGTCATCAGCCATCCCATCCGTACCAGTGGTATCGAGGTACAAATTGACAAAAGGAGCATAACCGACATTTCCGGGAGAAGAGGCGACGTTGTCGAAGCTAACTATAAATGTGCGCTTTTCTCCAATTAAAGGGTAAGGGTCGAGGTAAGGGTAAGTATTTGTGATATCAACAGCGGTTGTCTCTGGAATGGGTTTATCGGTTTCTTGACCAAGGACAACATAATTAGTACCCACACCACCGTTAGTACCGGGTGCACCAATTAAGAAGTCATCAATTCCATCACCATTTACATCTCCGGCATCACTCACTGAAAACCCAGTTAAATCAGTATCTGCAAGACCATCAATTTCAACGAACCAACCCTGATCTGGTGCTAAACTATTAAGATCAAGTTTTGGATTTGAGCCAAAGCCTCCTTGACGACCATAAACTACATATACTTGACCAGAATCGTTGAGACTATTGGTATCTGCATAAGGTGCGGCAATCAGGAAATCATCAATTCCATCACCATTGACATCTCCGGCGGCGCTAATTGCGTAACCTAAGAAGTCATTGTTATTCAGACCATCAATATAAAAGCCATCTGTACCAGTACTATTAATTATGCTGCTAGTAGTCAGAGTTGATGGGAAGCCTGAGTGGTTGCCATAGACGACATAAGCGCGACCTTGAAGATTGAGAGCTGGTGAAGGTGCAGTAACAATGACTGGTGAAGGTGCAGTAACAATGAAGTCGTCATTGCTATCTCCGTTAATATCGCCGGCGCTACTGACTTTCCAGCCTAATATTTCTTGTGAAGCGGCTTGAAATATAAAACCATTGGCACCAGTTAAACTTGTAGTAGACGTAGCTATACTCCCGCGTGTGTCATAGCCAAAGACTACATAAGTTTCCCCATTGAAAATATTAGTATCAGGCGCACCGATAATTACATCATCTTTATTGTCTCCATTGATATCTCCACTTCCCACTGATGATCCTAAACCTTTTGGGTTAGGATTAGGACTAGGATCGCTAAAGGTCAGAAAATCGGTAGGAGGAGCAGTACTAATATCGAATGTACCTGAGTGACCACCATTAAGAGTTGTACCGAAGATGACATGAACATTTCCATTATTAGAATCAGCAGCCGGATCTCCAATAATCACATCATCTGTGCCATCACCATCGATATCTCCGCTACTAACTGACCATCCTAATACGTCTGAAATATTTGCATTACTATCGCTATTAACAATAGTAAAGCCTTGCCCTGGCGATAAGCTAGTTACATTGGTAGCTATAGACCGACTTATATCACCATAAATGACATAAGTTCGACCTTGATTATTTGTGTTGTTAGCAAAAGGATCACCAATAATGATGTCATCTGTGCCATCACCATTAATATTGCCAATACTTACTGATACTAGCGAGGATAATTGGGAATTTAGGGAAATAGTCTGAGTGGAAGAAGTGGTTAAATCATTGCTGCCAAAAACGACATGAAGTTCACCCAAACCCGAACCAGCTCCCGGCGCACTAATCAGGAAATCATTAAACCCATCTCCATCAAAGTCACCGTTACCTTTGACTACAGAACCGAACCCAAATAGATTGCCGAGAATTTCATCAATAACGAAACCGTTGGGTATAGTGGATGGTGCGATATTGATAGGCATAGCGTTTATTTATCCAAAATTTAGATGATTTTGTCTGCCACTATCCCCCTTGGGATTGGGATATCGTTATAATCGTATTATCCGGAATATTCGCAGAAGTTTCACATTTATTACAAAAGTTTACAATGCCCTGGTATTTTGACGGGGTTGTGGGTTTTCCCTGATAATTTTTTACATCCATAAATTTGCGGGGTTGTTTTTGTCGTCTTCCCACTTAGCCAGATTATTGATAATATAGTCTCGAATTCGGTCTAATGATCCATCAGCGCGAATGATGTGATCATAAAATCGCGGTTGCCAACCAAAAGATGAATAATTATTCCTTTTACACCACTGAGTAACGGCTGCTTTGTATGATCGAATGATGGCGCCCAGAGAACCTGCTTTCGGAGACATTTGTGATCTTGCCCGATAGAACTCCGTGTCGCCACTGAATGTAGAGACGTTGCATGCAACGTCTCTACAATGGTCATATCACCGACTATAACATCAGGGAATAAAATGGTGCGATCGCGGGTACAGATGGTGAGGAGATATCAAACCTTTTGCCCCTGGTGGGTTAATGGGATTCCACCCGATATTTGTTTTATACAAGATTATGGGTTTTCCCCGATCATTATGTAGAGACGTTGCATGCAACGTCTCTACAATGGTCATATCACCGACTATAACATCAGGGAATAAAATGGTGCGATCGCGGGTACAGATGGTGAGGAATCAACCTTTTGCCCCTGGTGTGTTAATGGGATTAAACCCGATATTTGTTTTATACAAGATTATGGGTTTTCCCCGATCATTATGTAGAGACGCGCCATGGCGCGTCTCTACACAATGGTCATATCACCGACTATTCTATCCCTTCAATCCGATCCTCAACCTCCTGATACAACTCCCGCAACATCTGCAGATTACTCTCACTCGTCTCCCAATACCCGCGTCCATTCACTTCCAACAACGTGGACACCACCTTGCGGAAAGAATGGGGGTTCAAATTCATCAACCGCTTCCGCATTTCTTCATCCTGGATAAACGTCTCATTGGCTTCCTCGTATACCCAGTTATCCACCGCGCCAGCCGTTGCACTCCAACCCATGGTATTGACTAACCGCTTCGAGAGTTCTCGCACTCCCTCATACCCGTGACTCAGCATTCCCTCATACCATTTCGGGTTGAGTAGCTTCGTCCGCGCATCTAAACGCACCGTCTCCGATAACGTCCTTACCTGGGCGTTTGCTGTCGTCGTATCAGCAATATAAGATGCAGGCGTCTTACCATCTTTACGCAGGGTTGATACCACTTTCGTCGGATCAGAATCAAAATAGTGAGACACATCCGTCAGACTAATCTCCGAAGAATCCAGATTCTGGAACGTCGCCTCCGCCGTTTTCAACGAAGACTCGAAAATCTGGCGATTCTGTTCCATGGTTCCCGGATTATCCGCACTAAAAGCAAAGGATTTCCGTGTCAGGTACATATCCTGTAACTCGGATTCGCTTTCCCAAGTGCTATTCTCCACCGCCAGATTCACATTCGAGGCATAGGAACCCGACGCATTGGAGAACACCCGCGTCGCTGCTTGGCGCAGATTAATTCCCATATCCGCCGCCTGTTGCATCGCGTGTTTGCGGACAAAGTTCATCTCCTCGGGTTCATCCGCCTCAGCCGCCATTTTCACAGCTTGATCCAACAGATTCATCTGGTTGATGAACAAATCCCGGAATACGCCAGAACAGTTAATCACCACATCAATTCGGGGACGCCCCAACTCTTCTAGGGAAATCAATTCTAATTTATTCACTCGTCCCAACGCATCGGGAACCGGCTTCACCCCAACCATCCACATAATTTGTGCCAGGGATTCGCCATAAGTCTTGATATTATCCGTTCCCCAGAGAACACAGGCAATGGTTTCGGGCCAATTCCCGCCATTTTCCGCCCGATGTCGCGCCAATAAGCGGTCTACGACGATTTTTGCCGATTTTACCGCCGCTGTGGTGGGGATGGATTGGGGGTCAAGGGCGTGGATATTCTTGCCGGTGGGTAATACATCGGGGTTGCGGATGGGATCACCCCCAGGTCCGGGAAGCACATATTCCCCTTCCAACGCTTTCAGCATCGCCCCAAGTTCGTTATCGGCGACAATTTGCTGGAGACAGAATTCCAGATACTCAAATAGGGGTTTAATTGCATCCGAGTCAACTTGACAGTACCCCGCATCAATTAATGCTTCTATCCAAGGGGTGCGCTTCCGCATATTAAAGAAATTCAGACTCGTCACCTTGGACACCCGCCCCTCTGCATCGGTTTGGGCTTGAACTAACGCCGCTACAGCTTTGCGAGTGGCTTGGGTGATGTCTTGGAGTAACTGCACATCCGCTAAGACACCTCGGTCGTTATTTTGATAAATCTCGTCGATATCCCGGTTAATGCTGTTGGCGATAATCCCCGGTAGACTCTGGATTTCTTCCTCTGGACGATCCAAACTAGCAATATTCACTAATGTCGCGATCGCTTCCTCAGCAGTGGGCGGTTTGCCAATCACATGCAACCCACAGGGTAACAGCCGAGACTCAATCTCCATCAGCTTTTTGTAGACTAACCCCACCAGGGTATCCCGTTCTTCTGGGTTCAGTTCACTGGCGTCTTTTTCGGGTAAGGCGATATCTTTATCCAGATTCACCAAGCGGCATTTATCCATAATTGTGTTCACAATTGGAATACCGCGTCCGGTGTCTTTTAGGGTTTGATAGGACCCAATTAATTCACTCAGTTCCTTCAACCCTTTATATAACCCTGCATTCTCCGCCGGAGGGGTCAGGTAGGAAATGGTTTCGGCGTAACTGCGCCGTTTCGCAATTGTCGCTTCACTGGGATTATTCGCCGCATAATAGTAGAGATTGGGAATCGAACCAATTAAATTATCCGGGTAACAATCCCCGGACATCCCCATTTGCTTACCGGGCATAAATTCCAATGACCCGTGAGTCCCGAAATGCAGTACAGCATCCGCTTGCCAGAGATGTTCTAAATAGGTGTAGTAAGCCGCAAATCCGTGGTGGGGGCTGGCGGAACGGGAGAAGAGAAGCCGCATTGGATCGCCTTCATAGCCGAACGTGGGCTGCACCCCAATAAACACGTTACCGAATTGCTTACCATAAATCAGCAGGTTTTGTCCATCACTATTTAAATGTCCCGGCGGTGGACCCCAGTTTTCTTCTAAACGGGTGGAGTAAGGGGTAAACCGTTCATACTCCATCACCGACATGCGGTAGGCAATATTCAGTTCGGGACTAGCATACTGTGCCTGGGCATCATGGATGACTTGTTGCATCAGCGCTTCGGCGGATTCGGGTAAGTCTTCCACGTCGTAGCCGTTATGCTTGAGGGCTTCCATGACTTTATAAATCGACCCGAAGACATCCAGATAGGCGGCGGTACCTACATTTCCCTTATCCGGCGGGAAACTAAACACGGTAATCGCCACCTTCTTATCCAGTTTCGGCTTGCGGCGCAGGCTTGCCCATTTCAGCGCCCGCTTCGCCACGGCTTCAATCCGATCCTGAAGTGCGATCGCTTTCCCGGTGGTGCCATCTCGTCCGGATAGGATAATTGGTTCGATCGCGCCGTCTAATTCTGGGATGGCAATTTGCAGTGCTACCTGAATCGGGTGTAATCCTAAATCACTCCCTTCCCACTCTTCTGTGGTTTGGAAGACTAAGGGCAATGCCACCATATAGGGACGGTTGAGGCGTTTTAAGGATTCGATCGCCTTGGGATGATCTTGTCGCGCCGGACCCCCAACTAGGGCAAATCCAGTTAGAGACACCACCGCATCCACCAGAGTTACATTGGCTTGTCCCTTACTCGTGGGCGTGTCATAGAAAAAGGCATCCACGGGTTTGGAGAAATCTAGTCCCCCAGCAAACACAGGCAGAACTCGTGCGCCCATGGCTTCTAGTTCCTGTACCATTGCCACATAATGGGCATCATCCCCGGTGACGAGGTGGGTGCGTTGCAGGACTAAACCGACACAGGGGGCGAAGGGGTCTTTTAAATCCTCGGAGATATCGTCGCGATTGTTATACCAGGTGAGATACTCTTTGACATCCTCAAACATTTTCGTAGACAGGGGATGCCAAAGTCCCATGTCTGGGTAAACCACCGGATCTTTAAATTCTAGGGTTCTTCCCTTAAGCACATATTTATCTGCCAGCATTAACAGGAAGTTTTCCAGATTCTGGGAGGAACCTCCTAGCCAATACTGGAACGAAAGCATAAAGTTACGGGCGTCCTGTGCCTTGTCGATGGGCATATATTTCAGGACTTTGGGCAGCGTCTGCAATAGCTTCAGCATGCCATCTTGGAAGGATGAGCCTGACTTTTCTTTACGCTTCTTCATGAACTGGGCGATGGCACTCTTGGATTGACCCAGTTGTGCCATGGAGAAACTGCCTAATTTATTCAGGCGCATCACCTGAGGCATAGAGGGGAATACCACCGCCGCATCTAAGCGATCGCGATGAGGTTGGACGGCGGCGACAACCTTATCCGCTAAGTCTTCGATAAAGATTAGAGAGGCGATAAAGATATTCGCTTTGGCAATATCCTGCTGAAATGCCTCATAGTTTTGGGGGTCCCGGAGTTCTTCGATTAAGTAGCCACTGATTTCAATGGCGATATCCGGCTGATTTTGATTAATTGAATGGACAGCCGCCGATAAAGCACTTTGGTATTGTGGCTCTAGCACGACATAGACCACCTTCAGTACGTGACGATTCTTGGGGTCATCGGGGGTGATGTGACGAATGGTGGACTTGACGTGAGTGAACATGCGGTTCTAGCTCCTTTTGATCCTTGTTCTCTTCTCATTAGTAGGGTTCCAGGGAAGGTTAGCTTGGCTTCCGCTTGGAACAATCGGCTTGGCGTTACAGTTAGGGCAACTTTAGTGGTTTTACCAGAAAATGCTGACCCATGCAGCGTTTTAGCCCTCGTTTGACACAATTCGATAGGAAGTTGCTCAATTTACTTTACATTTATTTACATTCATAGAAGTGGTTGCTCTAAATATTATTCACAAAACTTTACTTTTAAATCAATCTGGGCAAAATTACACTCAGTTTTCTAGAGTTGCTGGGGTGCATGTAGACACATAATATTGGCAATTCTGGAATACAGGCATAAAAGGACACAGAATCTCAAGGGAGGTTAGTCGTGGCGCTGTCTTTGCTAGATGCGATCGCACATCCATGTCAGCGGGGGTACTGATGCATACAACCCCGACTCCCAAGCGTAGAGTTCAGATAGTTATTCTCTGTGAGGATCGCCAGCAAGAAGTTTTTGCCCGTCATTTCTTGAAAAAGCGCGGTTTTACTGGCATCATTCGAGCTAAAATATGTCCGCCTGGTCGCCAATCGGGAGAACAGTATGTACGCACTCAGTATCCGGTAGAAGTCAAAGCCTATCGTCAGAATAGAAACCGTGTATCAATTGGATTAGTTGTGTTGATTGATGCCGATACAGGTGGGTTGCAAGAACGACTCAATCAGTTGGATCTCGCCCTCAGCGAAGATTCCCAACAAAGTCGTCAACCCGATGACGCGATCGCGCTCTTTATTCCTAAACGTAATATTGAGACTTGGATACACTTTTTGCAGGGAGAAACCGTGGATGAGGAGACAGAGTATTCAAAATTTGAGAAAGATGAAGCGGCTTGTAAACCATCTGTGAAAAACCTAGCAGAACAATGCCGTTGTCAGAACTTACCAGACAACGCACCTGCGTCACTTCAGGCACCTTGTGGAGAATTGCAACGGTTATTACCACTCTTAAAATAAGTGCGATCGCCCTGTCATTGGTTTACTAATGTGTGTGTCAATTACTGCGTAGGGGCGTATTAACCTACAGTGATTTGTGCTTCTTCATCAAAGGAAAGGTATTGTTTATTTGTTTCTACTCCGTTGCTCTCCTGTCGCTTATTTCCGGATGCAATTGGCTGTTGTTGCATCTCCCAACTTTTGAGAACAATCAGATATTCATAGAATGCCTGTAGTGTACACCAAGCAAAACCGGCTTGACCATCTAGACAACCACCGAGGAAAAAATACATATAAAAGAAGCGCAACAAAGGTCTGAAGGGAAGACGCAAGGACAAATCTTTTAAAGCTCGCCGTCGTTCGACTTCTGATTGACCCAAGCACAAATTCCACCAATTCACTCGTCCCTGTTCGAGTTGTCGCAACGTTTCAGCCGCCTCATTTGTGGAGTAGCGATTATGCTTGTCTATCCAGCGCGTCAAGCCTTTTGAACAGGTATAGTGAGGATAGGTTTCGTTGAGGAAACCTGTGGAACCGTTACAAACTTCTCGCTCGGTGTGACCATAATCTGTAAACCAGACCTTATTTTTCTGGAACAGGCGCAATTGATAGCGGGGATACTGGGTGCTGTGGCGAATCCATTTACCCATAAACAGGACTCGTTCTGCCACATAATAGCCGATGTGTTCGGGGTTTTGGATGGTGTCCAGACATTCTTGGAACAGTTGGGAAGTCATGCGTTCATCGGCTTCTAGAATGTAGACCCATTCATATTTAGTAGGAATCGCTTCCAGCATCCAGGTGCGTTGTTTTCCGTGACTTTCAAATTTGTGCTGTAATATCCGGATGGGATAGCGGGAGGCAATTTCAATCGTGCGATCTGTACTGAATGAGTCTACAACAATGACATCATCTGAAAGCAGGGCAGATTCAATGCAAGAAGCGATGTCTAATTCTTCGTTGTGGGTGAGGATGTAAATAGAAAACATAACTGGTTTTGGATTGGATAATATTAGAGGGGAGCTTTTTAAGAGAATTCTGGTCCGCCAAAAAGTGGAGAAACCGTTGTTTTTGGTTTTCTCCACTGTTAAGTTGCTCCTTAAAAATTAAACATTCGAGCAAATAGGTCGTTGAAGTTATGAGCCTAGTTTTTTTACTTTTTCTTACGCTTCAAGGCTGAACCAGCACCGAGAGTACCAAGAACAAAAATCCCCAGTATAGAAGACGGTTCCGGAGCGGGTTGGGCATAAACCATGTCATCAAAGGTGTATGTTTCCCGGAAACCACCACCCAGATTACCCTCTGTTAGCATGACCTCATCAAAAGGCGTATCGGACACGAATCCCCAGAAGTCACCTTGAAGAGTACTGGGAATCTCTTGGTCTATAAGCTGTTGACCATCCATAAATAAAGTAACAGTAGCAGCGATGTTTGAGCCAGGACCACCAGGTCCGGCTAAATCCCAGATTCCCCCCCAAGCATTGATACCATCCCAAATTTCCGGTTGATCGAACTTCCACGTTGTCGTTTGTAAGGGATTATCGTCTATCTGATCGCTCCAAACCCCATTTTCGATCTCACCTACGGTGGAAATAACGCTAACCCCTGGATTTAATGTCTGATCCTCAAAGTCTTCTGTTTCAAACCAAGGTTCGTCCAAAGCATCTATCCAAGCTTGCTTATCTGTAAATACTGTAATGTTAGTAGCATCTGCTTTTGGTGCTAAGACTAAGACTGACAGACCACAAGATGCGGCGATAAGTGCTGAGCAAAAAGATCTTGAAGTTTTCATATTTCTCAAAAAGAATGATGGTTTCGTGTTTTTTCAGGTGCACTTTACATTATTAAATTTAAACTGTCTCTTCAGCGCTGTCAGTAGCAAAAAGTAGGAACATCCCGGAGCCGTTTTATAAAGTTCCCATGAAGAAGTCACCCCCTTTATGAAGCGTTTGTAAAACAGTAGGCAGGTTTTGTGAAGTTTTCATAAATAAGTTGGTCAGGTTTATCAAGCTTGTGTAAAACAGTAGGCAGGTTTTATGAAGTTCAGGTCAACTTGTCCACAGGTGTGTCTATAGGAGTAAAAATACTCATGCGTCTTGAAGAAGCACTTGAACTCTTGCAATCCTTTGTCTATACTCAAACCAAGCAACACTTAAATACTCTGCAAATTGCTGTCCTGCGGGGATCTTGGGAACATCAATCCTATGAGCAAATAGCCGAAACTTACTGTTTCTCCAGCGCTCACGCCAAGACAGTTGGTGCCAAGTTATGGAACCTTCTCTCCCAAGTGCTTGGTACAAAAGTTAATAAAAAGAATTTTTCAGTGGTTCTGGAACGTAAAGCGAAAGAGTGGATGGTAGAGAAGGCAATCGATATAGCCATTCAGTCCGTTCGTTCAGAAACTTCATCGTGCCAAAATCAATTATCTGTTACATCCGCTACAAAAAATTGTGTCACATCCTGCGTAATCCCTGAATTACCCGGAGGTCAAGTTCCCCTAGAGTCTTCTTTTTATATAGAACGTCCCCCCATTGAAGAACGCTGCTACGATGCTATTGGACAACCGGGAGCATTAATTCGCATTCATGCTCCCACGCAAATGGGTAAAACATCCCTAATGGCAAAAATTTTACAGCAAGCAAGATGGCAAGAGTATCATACTGTAACTTTAAGCTTTCAGCTTGCGAGTAGCCATGTTTTAAGTGATCTTGATAAATTCTTTCAATGGTTCTGCGCCAGCATTGGTAAAAGCTTAGGGTTACCGAATCAGGTGGCTGATTATTGGGATACGATGTTGGGTGGCAACTCCAGTAGCACGGATTACTTTGAGAACTATCTGTTGTCAGAAATTGACAGTCCTATAGTCATTGGCTTAGATAATGTTGAGGTAATTTTTCAATACCCGGAAATTGCCTCAAATTTTTTTTGCCTGTTGCGAACCTGGAATGAGAAAGCTAAGTACGGAAACAGTCTAAGCCGAGTCTGGGAAAAACTGCGGTTAGTCGTTGTTTATTCAACAGAAATTTATATGCCCTTGATGATTCATCACTCATCGTTTAATGTGGGACTATCAATTGGGTTGCCCGAATTTACCAGCAAGCAAGTACAAGATTTAGTGCAGCGGTATGGATTCAATTGGGATATTGATCAGGTAAAACAGCTAATGTTTCTAGTTGGAGGTCATCCCTATCTGATCCGAAAGGCGCTTTATCACATCTTGCAACAAGATTTTACCCTAGAAGAGTTGTTGGTTAATTATACCAGAAACGTGAGGATTTACAGCGAATACCTGTATCAGCAATTATCGAATCTGCGACAGTACCCAGAACTTTATTCAGCGTTTACCCAAGTGACAAGTTCGCAAAAACCTGTGGAATTAGAATGGGAACAAACATTACAATTACAGACCATGGGATTGGTGCATCTACAAGGCGATCGTGTGCTGCCTAGCTGCAACTTGTATCGTCAGTATTTTAACGTCTCAGCGTTTCATCTACAGGAGTTCTACCCTAAGTGATAGTAAGCATTACTTAGATTTTATGTAATTGGTTAGTATTTAATGTTTGTTAAAGATTATATCAAATCAATATTATCTGAATAACCTCTTGCTGCGCTACTTCCTGAACAAATAGCATCAGAGTTTCCCAGTTGGAAAGGGGCGGGTTTATTGGGATAGGGGTGCAACCGAAAAAATAGTCGTAAAACCCGCCCCTACATGGTGCAAGAGGTGAGATTGATCCAAAATAGTGCAAGCGACCAACTACACCGTAAGATCGAAAGCATGATCTATCAACCACCGCGCCCAACTATCCCCGATTGTACCTGGCAACGTCCAATTGGACAGGGCTGGGAGAATCCCTACACTGTACGCTATGCCAGTAATCTGGATGATGGACCCTGGCATGGTATGCCCCTTGGCGGATTTGGCGCAGGTTGTTTGGGGCGCTCTTCACGGGGAGACTTTAATCTATGGCATCTGGATGGGGGAGAACATACATTCAAACGTCTGCCAGCTTGCCAGTTTAGCGTCTTTGAACAGCCAGAAAACCAAGACGCCCAAGCCTATGCCCTTTGTACCGAACCCCCAGAGGATGGCAGCCTGGGCAAATGGCAATGGTATCCCACGTCGCCTAATGTAGAGACCAAAAATGGCGCGTCTCTACCAACGGGAACCTATCACGCCCTTTATCCCCGGAGTTGGTTTGTCTACGAGAATGTGTTTCAAACCGAATTAACCTGCCAACAGTTTTCCCCGATTTGGGCAGATTGTTATCAGGAAAGCAGTTATCCGGTGGCGGTGTTTGAATGGACTGCCCATAATCCCACAGATCAGCCGATTATTTTAAGTATTATGCTCACCTGGCAGAATATGGTGGGCTGGTTTACCAATGCGATTAAGCATCCCCAAGTTCGGGTACGGGATGATGGGAGTCCGGTTTACGAGTATCAACCGCGTTGGGGAAATAGCACCGGGAATTATAATCAATGGATTGTGGATAATTTCCGGGTGGGTTGTCTGTTAGACCGAGTTAGGCTGCGGGATGAGATTGAAGAAGGCGAAGGACAACTCTGTTTTGCCACGGTGACGAATCCAAGTCAGGAGGTATTCTATCACTGTCGCTGGAATCCCACAGGGGATGGAGCAGACGTGTGGAATACGTTTGCCAGTGACGGGAGTCTGAGTGATGTGCAAGACGAAACTCCCGCCGAACCCGGAGAACAAATTGCGGGCGCGATCGCAGTACGGGTAAGACTGCGCCCAGGAAGAACGCGCAAAATCCCATTTATCCTCGCCTGGGATTTTCCGGTGACGGAGTTTTCTGGGGGGGTTAAATATTACCGCCGTTATACGGATTTCTTTGGTCGCACGGGAAATAATGCCTGGTCAATTGTCCGCACTGCCCTCAAACATACTGACCTTTGGCAAGAGCGAATTTCCTCCTGGCAAAACCCTATTTTACAGCGTCAGGATTTACCCAATTGGTTCAAAATGGCTCTGTTTAATGAACTCTATTTATTATCGGCTGGGGGGACAATTTGGAGTGCCGCCGATGAAGGTGATCCGGTGGGTCAATTCGGGGTTTTGGAATCCTTGGATTATCGTTGGTACGAAAGTTTAGATGTGCGGCTTTATGGGTCTTTTGCCCTAGCGATGTTGTGGTCGCGATTGGATAAAGCGGTACTGGAAGCCTTTGCCCGGGCGATTCCCACGAGTGATGATACGCCTCGGATTATTGGATACAACCAAGGGACAGCGATTCGCAAAGCCGCCAATGCGACACCTCACGATTTAGGCGCACCCAATGAACATCCTTGGGAAAAGACAAACTATACCAGTTATCAAGATTGTAATCAGTGGAAAGATTTACCCTGTGATTTTGTCTTGCAGGTGTATCGGACGTTTGTGTTTACGGGGTCGAAGGATATTGAATTTTTAGCCGAATGTTGGTCAGCAATTGTTAGGGCGCTGGCGTATCTGAAAACCTTTGATCACGATGGTGATGGGATTCCGGAAAACTCAGGCGCACCGGATCAAACCTTTGATGATTGGCAGTTGCAGGGAGTTAGCGCGTACTGTGGTGGGTTATGGTTAGCCGCCTTAGAAGCCGGAAGCGCGATCGCACAAATTCTCCTGGACAACTACACCCTAGTTTTTTCAATTGATCTGCCTGATCCGGAGTCGATTCAACAAACCCTGAACGACTATCAGAAATGGCTGCAACAGGCGAAACCGATTTATCAGCGAAAACTCTGGAATGGTCAATATTATCGCCTCGATAGCGAAAGTGATTCTGATGTGGTGATGGCAGATCAACTCTGTGGTCAGTTCTATGCCCAATTACTAGGATTGCCGGATATTGTTCCAGCAGAATGTACCCAGTCAGCGTTGAAAACTGTTTATGAATCTTGTTTTTTAAAGTTCCATAATGCCCAATTTGGTGCAGCGAATGGGGTAAAACCCGACGGTTCTCCCGAACATCCAGATGCAACTCATCCCCTAGAAGTGTGGACAGGGATTAATTTTGGCATAGCCGCATTTTTAATTCAATTGGGAATGAAGGATGAAGCCTTAAAAGTGACAGAATCAGTGGTGCGACAGGTGTATGAGAATGGATTACAATTCCGTACCCCGGAAGCGATTACGAGCGTTGGCACATTTCGGGCAGGTCATTATCTGCGGGCGATGGCAATTTGGGCAGTTTATTTAACGTTGAGTAAATAGTTTTTAGTTTTGTGTATGGGTGGGTTTGACTACTATTAACTGTCAACCTTTGACCCAGAACAGGTGCAGGATTTTGCCTTTAGTCCTGACAGCAAAACCCTGGTAACAGGCAATGGAATCCTTTGCTGTATTGCCGAGTCTCTTTCCTTGTGTCATCTGCCCTCTGTAATCCGCTACAATAGGCGTCATGCCATCATCAAAGACACCTGCCAACGCCTCCAGCCAATTTCTCAAACGCCAAGCCGCGTCGCTGCTGCTGTATCAATCCGTTCTCCATAACGACGTGGGACAAGCTTTTATCCATACGTTGCAAACCTTAAGCAAGGGTGAAGCCGAGCAAACGGCTTGCTTGGTGGCTTATGGTAGCTGGTTCAAAATTTTAGCCGCCCACGGAGAAAGTTGGCAAGATTATCTGATTCGGCAGATTCTCCAGGATGATAATCCCTTTACTCAGCAAGTGCAACGGGTAGCCCTGCAAGATTTACACCCAGCCCTAGTCATGGCGGCAAAACAGGATTTACGCGCCTTGTACCATCTGTATCAATGCAGCGCCGAACAGCTAAGTCGGTGGGTGCAAAAAGCCTCTCAATTAGAATTACAGCCTGTTTCCTGGAGTCTGGAAACAGTAAAGCCCACATTTCTACACCAACAGAGTGATTGGACAGAATCTATAGAAGAATTAGCCACCTACTATCGGCAACATGGTACTGGGTTATTTGCTCAATATCATGCCCTGCGTTGGCAGTCGGGTCAATTAGTTGGTATCGCCCGCCCTGATCCGATTGAGTTAACTCAATTGGTGGGATATGAGTCTCAACAAGCCACGTTAGTTAAAAATACAGAATTCTTACTCGCGGGTTATCCGGCTTTACATGTCTTACTTTATGGCAGTCGTGGTTCAGGTAAGTCGTCATTAGTCAAGGGTTTATTACAAAAGTATAAGCATCAGGGACTGCGGTTGATTGAAGTGGCTAAATCTGACTTAAAAGAACTAGCTATGATTGTGGAGCAATTGCGAGACGTACCACAGAGGTTTATCATCTTTGTGGATGACCTCTCCTTTGAAGAAGATGATGATGCGTTTAAGGCATTAAAAGTCGTCTTAGAAGGAAGTGTCACCGCCCGTCCCCCAAATGTAGTCGTTTATGCAACCTCCAATCGACGCCACTTGGTACGGGAATTTTTTGCCGATCGCCCTCGTCCCAGCGATAATGATGAAATCCATGCCTGGGATACCTTACAGGAAAAATTATCCTTTAGCGATCGCTTCGGCTTAACCTTAACCTTTGAACCAGCAAACCAAGACACTTATCTCAACATCGTCTATCATTTAGCCCAGCAAGCAGACATACACTTACCACAAAATGACTTAAAATCCCGTGCAATTCAGTGGGCAACCCGCCACAATGGACGTTCTGGGCGCAGCGCCCGCCAGTTTGTTGATTTTCTCAGCGCTGATTTAGGGATTCATCCTGTGAATGATAAATTATGAGTTCACTAATTTTTGACAAAGGATGTAGCTTACTTATCGCTGCGCCAGTATGACAAATAACGAATGACAAATAACGAATGACGAATGACAAATGACCCATGAACCAACTTGTTAATCAAATGCTTCTTGGTACAGTTGCTTTTACCGTCAGCGTGGGTGTGGGATTATTCATTAACCCGAACAAAGCCTTGGTTAATGGAGTCGTTACCGTTGTGGCAAGTTATACTGGCGTTATTGTAGCGGATCGGCGACGCCTCCAAGGGGAAAAACAGCGCAAAAACGCTTTACTCCATCAAATCCAAGAATTTGAGGAAGAAGAAAGCCTGCTGTATGAATCACTGATGCAGGGAAGGGAAACACAACACCAACTCGAAGCCAGCATTAATGCTTTACAAACTGAACGGAGTCAGCTTCTGAGTCGCGTGTCTGAATTGCATAATCAACGAAATACCTTGTATCAGGAAATCAGTGAAGTTCAACAGCACAAACAGCAGCACCTAGAGGAGATAGATACCCTGCGATCGCAAATTCAGCAGCTAGAGAAACACCAAAGTGAACTCAATCAATCCCTCTGGGCAAAAACTGCCCAAATTCAGCCAGCGGAAACTCGCTTAAATCACTTACATTCTGAACTCGAACAGCTTCAAACCGAAATTGCTGATAAACTCCATCAACACGAACATCTTCATCAAGACTTAGCTGAACTCGAACGCCGTAAGCAATACTTAGGTGGAGAAGCTTACGACTTACATACCGAGATTCAGGCATTAAAGCAGCGTTTAGAGCAACTGAATCAAGCATTCTTGTCCTTACGGATACAGCAACAACGGGTTCAGGAAAATCTAACTCCCCTAAAATCGGAACTGGATCAAATGCAGCAGCAACTTACAGAAAAACATCAGCAACAAAAGCAACTGAATCAAGACTTGGCACGATTAGAGCAGCTTAAACATCAGTTAGAATTCGATTATGCCGCTCTGCAACAGCAAATGCAAACCCTACGGGTTCAGAATTTAACATCAACTGAAACGGCTTTGCCAACACTTGAACGTAATTTATCTCGAATCTTACCTCAAAAATGGTTGAATTTAATGGCATTCGTTCAACAGCTTAACGAGGATGAGCTAATGGCATTTAAAGCAATTTTGGCGGAAGATCAAGCCGCTTTGAATCAAATTTATCAGCAAAAAAAGATAACTTTATCGGCTTTAATTCAGTCTCTTAATAAAAAGTCTATATTCGTACTTGGAAATTCTCTGTTTTTCAGCGATAGTACCTCTGTTATTCCTCAACTCCATAAAGACTATAGGTCTGTCTTGAAAGAACCAACATCTATTTATTTTAAAAACTTAATTGGACTGAATTATCGACAAATACAATCTGACATCGTATCCACAAGATTTGCTACACCTCATAAACCTGTAGAGACATAACTGGCTACGTCTCTACACAAAAATTGTCGGGTTATTTTTTCTAGTTTATTTCACAAATTGACAATGGATAATGAACAATGGATAATGACCTCTCCTTAAAAGAAGAGGATTGAAATTAAGAAAAATCTTTTTTAATTTCTTCGTAAACGAAGAGGTCTTAGATCCAATTAATCAATTGTCAATTATCAATTATTAATTATCCATTGATAAAGATTCTGACTTTTCACGCCATAAGGATGCGGGAGCTTTTTTTGCACGGGGAAGCAGGGGAAGCAGGGGAAGCAGGGGAAGCAGGGGGAGAATTCAAAGCTTTCTCAAGAGAAGGAGAGAGGTTTTCCAGATCCTGTGAAAAGTAAGCCTTAAAAAGGGGGACTCTGACAGACTTCAAAACAATAATTCATTGACTGGGCAACTATCGGAACCACTATTTACACAAAAAGCAAATGTAAAAAAAATACTTTTCTCTGCTTCGACAGCCTTATAAATGGCATCAAACTTATAGTAAATGTGACCAATTTTCGCTTGTTCTTGAAGCGTTTTTTTTGAAAACCCTTCACGGGAAGCAATTGTGTTGAAAGTAACGTCTTGATTCTTGGCATATTCTAAGGTCAGCCAGGAAACAAGTTGTTGTTCTGATGGAGATAAGCCTTTATACCACGTTGCATATAGTCTAAAGACTTTTTCGGTCTTTGACTCAGGATCATCGTCTTCATCATCATCTTCATCATCGTCTCCATCAATCCCCAAAAAATCTGTTATTTGCTCTATCGTTTCCCCGGTGCGATTAATTTGCTCAATTCCATCATTTATAGTCTCTAGAATATCGTCTATTTCCTCAAGTGGGAATGCTAAAACTGAAGCTTGCCAAAAAGTTACTAAGCTAATCAGAGAGAACGATATAAAATTTAATAAGTTTAAGCGAATAAAAATTACTTTATGTAGCATACATCATACCGAAAATTAAACAGGATAAAAACCCACCAAATCTTCAGGATATATCCTGAAAATCTAGTTTAATTTAAATATAAACATCTGGTTTGGGTATAATCACTTAAGGATTAGGTGAATCGTGATTTTCAGCACGTAGATACCTAATTATATTTACAAACGAATCTTTTGCTCCTATGTATCCAGTCCCTCAATTACTTTGTAAACACAATATACAATGAGTTTTCCAGATATTATTGTTATTGGTAGTGGTATCGGCGGTCTAAGTTGCGCCGCAATGCTTTCCCGCTATGGCTTTGATGTAACAGTCTGTGAAAGCCACTCGATTCCTGGTGGGGCTGCACACAGTTTTATCCGCAATGGTTATAGTTGGTAAAAGTATAGTCAAATATAGACAGACTGAATTTCATTGCAGAAATTCCCTTCGCTTTTACTTTGAGAGATTAATTCTCCTTGGGTGAACTACGCACCTCTCTATCCCATAGCGGTTAAACGCATTTGGGAATGCTTTTCGTAAAATATTGTAGGAACCTATGACATCAGATTGAACAAGAACCCCCTTGTCTGTACGATATAAACCTCGTTTAATTCTTTTTCCACTAAAAACGGGTTTCTCAGTTATCTGTCCATAAACGGGGAGAGGATCTAAATTCAAAAAATTAGCAGCTGAAGTATAGGATTCTTCTTGAATAATCACCGATATTCCTGCTAATTGACATTTGTAAGTAATCATGTCAATTAATCGAGCATGAGGAACGGTCACAAATTTTTGATTGTTGACTTTTCCTAAGTTCACTTCTTGTTTCCAACCGTCATTTTTTCCGATTACTAAAGTGGTGATATCTTGGTCAACTAAGAGATTGACTAAATAACGACTAGCTCGATGAAGATAATTATCTATCTTCTGATTACGGCAACGAGTTAAACGACGAATTCTCTGGGAACTTTGACGATTGCTTTTTAACAGAGATTGTAACTTCGCTCGACGTTGGTTATAAAATTGATTTAGGCTTTTTAACGGTCTGCCATTAATCAACAAAGGAGTAAACTCCGGTTGATTTGAAGTTACAGCCATCAAATTATCTATGCCTAAATCTATCGCTGCTATTTTTTCATTTGAGGTTAATAACTTTTCTTTTTCTTCATAAATCACCTCAATTACATAACAATCACATTTCGGAACTATTCTCACTTCTGCTATCCGATTAGCCACTTGACTTGTCAACGAAATCTTAGTTCCTGATAGCTTGACTAATCCTTTTCTACAAGCTACTTTGCTTAGGGCTTGAATTGTATAAATTAGAAGATTTCGTCCTTTTTTGGTATCTTTATAGCCAGGGATTTTCGGTCTACCTATAAATTTATCGGGATGCTTTTTAAATTCGGAGTTCGCTGCGAAAAATGATTTCCAGTTCCGATCTAATCCTCTTAAAACTTGCTGCGATACTTTTGCGGGTAAGGCTTTGTATGGCTCTGTGTTTTTCATCATAGAAGCCATCTGATTATAAGTCAAATACCCATAACCATAAATCCAGTTTTGACGGATGAGATAATTGGCTGAGTTGTAAAGATTTTTAGACTGCCAAGACAAGCGATCTATCGACCTCCAAAAACAATGCCCTTTTTTAATAATATGTCTTTCCGCTAGTCGCATTCTTGTCCGTTATATTTTAACTCGGCTATAATCTTTTCGGTTTTTCGTTTCGACCTTCTTAATCCGTAAATCCGCGAGCAAAAAGAGGTAATAATCGCTATTAAGTCGTCCATTAATTCATCTTGTTCCTCCTCACTCTGCTTAACAATTTCAATCTCTTTATCTAATTCTTTTAGGAGAATTTCTAGATAATTCGTTCCAAATCTAGCCAAACGGTCTTTATGTTCTACAATCAAAATATTGTAGTTTGGATCGACTAAAATTTTAGCCAATTGTTTCCGATTATCATTTAATCCACTCCCAATCTCTTTGACAATTTTATAGATTTTGTAGCCTCTCGCAATTGCATAATCTTTTAATCGCTCCGCTTGTCGATCTAGATTATCTTTGTTTTGGGCGCTGTCCACTCTTGCATAAATACAAGCTATCAAGTCAGGTTTCAAGTTGTCCTCAATCGCCTCCGAAGTTATGATAATCGTACCAGACGGCAATTGATGACCTGTCAAATTTCCTTGTTTCCACCACCTCCAGGCAGTTCGATAACTGATTCCTGCTTTTTTGGCATAGTCTGAAAGTTTCATGTCTATATATTACCCAACATGACTACATCTGACTATATTCTTATTGAAACTTTACAATACCTTTGATTCGGGTCCTTCGCTATACTCTGGCTTATCCTACAGTCCTTCCCCGAACCCCCTGCGTCAAGTTCTGGATGCGATTGGTGAGGAACTTCCCTGTCTGACTTATGATACCTGGGGATGCTGTTTACCAGAGGGGGATTTTGATACTTCGGTTGGGGCGTTGCAATTTAGTGACGTACTCGCCAAGCTGCGCGGGAATCAGGCGGTGGCTGAATGGCGTTCATTACAACGGGTAATGGCACCGTTGGGACAAGCTGCGATCGCAATTCCCCCGGCGGCGATACGTTGGGATTTGGGGGTAGCGTTGACGGTGGGGCGATTTGCGCCATCGATGTGGCAACATGGGCTTGCGGTCATGAAGCTGACAGGACTCTTTAGCCAGATTATGGATGATGTGGTGTTTGACCCCTTCTTACGCAACTGGTTAAATCTCCTCTGTTTCCTGCTATCTGGACTTCCGGCGAATGGAACAAGTGCAGCCGAGATGGCGTTTATGTTTGCTGACTGGTATCAACCGGGTGTTGTCTTAGATTATCCAGTGGGGGGAAGTGGCGCACTCGTGGAAGCCTTGATACGGGGGCTGAAAAAACATGGGGGTCAACTGAGGCTAAATGCTCATATCGAGCAAGTTTTGGTGGAAAATAATCGGGCGGTTGGTGTGCGATTGCGCGGAGGTGAGGAAATCCGGGCGCGTCAGGGGGTGGTATCCAATGCCTCGGTTTGGGATACTCTGAAATTGATACCCGAAGCTGCGGTTAATACAGCGTTTCGCCAGTCTCGACAAGCGACACCGGCTTGTGAGAGTTTCATGCATCTGCATCTGGGGATTGACGCCGAAGGATTACGTTCAGATTTAGCCTGTCACCATATTGTTGTCAACGATTGGGATAAAGGGGTAAGTGCGCCACAAAATGTGGTGCTAATCTCAATTCCTTCGATTCTTGACCCTTCCCTCGCGCCACCAGGAAAGCATACGATTCATGTATATACGCCGGGGAATGAACCCTATAAACTTTGGCAAGGACTTGATCGCCATAGTGATACCTATTTACAGCAAAAGCAGGTGCGATCGCAAGTGATGTGGCAAGCCTTAGAGCGAATTATACCCGACGTGCGATCGCGGTGTGATCTGACGCTAGTGGGTACACCGTTAACCCATGAACGTTTTTTGCGACGTTATCGGGGTTCCTATGGACCAGCGATTCAGGCGGGGGTTGGTTTCTTTCCCGGAGTGGGTACACCTCTACCCGGATTATACTGCTGTGGCGATTCCACCTTTCCTGGAATTGGTTTACCTGCAGTGGCGGCGAGTGGGATGATTGCAGCGAATACTCTTGCACCTGTACAGAAGCATTTAGATATGTTGAGGGAGATTGGTTATGTTGGATGATAGTTGGTGGTTCATTCTTCATTCAGTTGATAACAATTAGTTAAATGTCTGGAATGCAAGGGAAGTTTGGCAAAACCCGTCATAATCTGACTTTTCGCGTTATGTGGCGCAACGTTAGTTTTAAGTGTGTAGGGGCGGGTTTCACAACTATCTTTTTGGTTGCACCCAGATGTGACTAAACCCGCCCCTCCTCAGGTCTCTAGACTTCCCGTGAAAAGTTAGGTCATAATCAGTGAATCAGCGATCGCGGATTACCGCTTTTCGATTTTGGAAATTGCCTCTTCTGGTGATGCATCTCCCTGAATCACAGACTTGATTCCCGGTAGATATTGATCCATCATTGCCACATTGGTGTCAACTAAGCGCTTCATTTGAGGAAACGTGAGTGTTGAACCTTCAACGTCAATGCTGGTTTTGTAGGTAATTTCTCCCTCAGCAAAGTCTAACTCAAAATTGCCGATAATCATGCCATAATTAGCTCTAGCGATGAATTCAGCTAACGATCGACGCTTGGATTTGGGGACTGTAACTGGACAAATTGAGTAAAAGACGAATTGCTGTTCGTGTTCTCTGGCTCTAGCGTAGCAAGTCCATTGACCATTTTTTCCCTGGAATCCCATTTGCAATACAGGTTGTCCTTTTATTTGATAAAAAGACCAATCATCCTGTTTGAAGAAATTGACCATTTCCGCAAACATTGGGATGCTGGATGGTTCAGGTTCGGTGATGGTGCTGGGTACTTGCTTTTCTATCGCATCCAGACTAACATCAGCTAATTCATCGAAGAAATTGGTTATTCCCTTAAGCAACTGAGAAGTGGTTTTCTGTGTCACTTCCGATAGATTAGCCTCCGTCCAATCTTTGAAGAAGGTAGTAATTGCTTCTGCAATTTCTTCGCTTGAACCGGAAGTGGTGGCTTGAGCAAGGGCGGCTGGACTAATATAATCCCAGAGGGTACGGTAGCCTATCTCGCCTGATTCCTGTTGCTGTTTGATGGACAGCGCTAACCAATTCTCAGTAGAGAGTAATGGGTGATTGGGTTGTTCTTGGCTTAGATTCAGGATATAGGTTGCAGCTTCGTCAATGTTTGTGGTATGTCCTACTAGGCGAGGCAGTAAGTCGGGTTTTAAAAGGGTTTCGATTTGGATGTCTGGTTCGGGTAGGAATTCCCCAGCCGATAGGGGGTTACGCACTTCCGGCTTAAGGTTAAATAATGCCTCTGTATCGATGTACTGGTAGAGTTCGGGGTTGACTTGGAAGGTGAAACGACATTCAATGAGTTCGTCATCTTGTTTGGTTAGGGCTAGGGTGACTGCGTGGATGGGTAGGGGGGTAGTGGTGCGATCGTGTAGTTTTACAACACTTTTCAGGTTTATGGAATACAAAATCATAGCCACTTGCTTCTGATATAACACGTCAAATTAAAATTGACAGACCACTAACTTGAAAACTGCTGTATGTCCGACCACTAATATCACATATTCTTTTTGACCCTCCAGTCTCTTGTCACCCCGTCAAGTTATTTCCTCTCTTTTTCAGTTACGACAGCGCTTAATGGCAAAAACCTTATATTTCTCCATCAGGAACATTTTGTTGAGCTAGTCTTTGCTCGCGCATTGTGTCCGCTAATTCCTGAGTGATGCGCTCAATTTCTTCAAATGTTGGCTCGATTTCTCCTCCGCGAACTCGATTAACTTCTGTGCGAACCATCGAGTATGGAACTCCTCCAAGAATAAGAATTGCTTCAAACACTTGAATAAGTACTTCCTCATTTGTTTCAGAAATCAGGGATTGCTTTAAAGCAGGGTCTGGCCATTTAGATTGAGTTGATAATAGAGCAGCTGCCCTAATCCGTACTGAATAGTTGGGATCGTTTAGTAGTAAATCACGAATTTTTTTGATAATTTTGCTGTCTGGAGAAAACTCATAATTAGACCTTAAAATATCAAGTCCTCGCGATCTCCAGCTATATCTTGAATCACCTAAGCATGAATAAAAGAACTCTATAGCAGGAGTATATCTAGCTTTTGCAAGTTCCCTCATCATTGTGATAATTTTATCAGAGGTTTCATTGTTTTTCTTATAAGCAGTTTTTACGTCTTCCAATAATCTCTGCATATCCTTCTTGGTCATAGTTAAATCCCTATGTTGCATTCAGTATTTCAGTTAAGCGTAGAGAATGTTTTATCGCTTGCTTTATTCTAGATCTTACTGTATCTCTGGTGACTGCTTCAAGTTCACGAACGATCGTAGCTAGATGTTTCTGATGAGAATTCAAAATCGCGAGATCAGTTTTTGCCTCCATAAATTCTTGACTAGGATTCTGTTGTCCACTATTAACTAATCGAGCTTCATCTTGAAGAGCAGCTAAGAGATTAGTAGATCTCATCTTTTTAGCTATATCTCGGATCTCCTGAAGCATCGTTTGCTCTTGAGAGGTGGTTGGACGACCACTTGCTGTACCTCGTCCGGTATCCAATGATGCATCCGCAAGTTTATTTGAAGCTTCTGTATGCTCTCTCTTATCAGCATTTGAGTCTAAGTTAGAACGTCTCTCACTGGCGTGACCAATCCTTGATCCTCTAGATCTGTTTAAACGTTCCCCACCTACCCAAAGATTATCTACAGTATTAAACCAATCGCATAAATACTTCCATACAACCTCTTTAACACCATCGTTATCCAATGTTCTGGGCGTATACTGGGAGCCTTTGCTCGTTAGGATAGTAGCTGCATCTGCAAAGCTTTTTCCATTAACCTCTAGAAGAACTTTCTCTTTCTCTGAGTCATAAGCAATAATATGTCGCCTATCATAACCAGGTTTAAGTTTACCGTCGGAGCCAGATACGTGATACTGAGGAAATTGCTCTTGGAGTTGTCGTTTGGTCGATTCTCTCCAAGATGGTCGATCTGGTTTATCGTTAAGATTTATATTGACAACTCCAGCACTGCCTGCATTTATAGAGCCTGCTAGTGTTGTTGTGTTAGGTGCAATTACTACTTTGAAATCAAGGTCTCCATCTTTCTCATCCTTGGCAGCATCATTGAAGTGAACGCTAAGCTTAATTCCTGGCTTCAGCTTAGCTGTATAATCCTGCTCGATTTGCTTTGCCTTTGCTTCTTTGTGTTGTCTTAGAGTTTTGTAATCTTTTGGCTCACCATCAATTTTCTTTAATTCAGCAACAGCATCTTCTGCAAGTTTTGGATGATCTTTTTCTGAAAGGCTTTCTCGTTTCTTTTCCTTGTCATCATTACCCTCCTTATCCTTACCAAACCCAAGCTTACCGCCAATCTTCTTGGCAAACTTCACCGCTTGAGAAATCAACCAACCAATCGCCTTGTCAATCGGCTCTTTCACGGTTTGAATGATTTTTTGAATCTTCTCACTAATACCACCTAAACCCAACAGACTTGCCATAAAGCTAATCACCACAGGTAACGCTTTAGACAAAGCATTCTCAATCAACTTCGCGGCTCCACCCAGCGCCCCATTTGCAATAGCTGTTACTGACTCCATCACCGCGTTCACCAACTCGACAATCTGGCTACCGCGCTCAATGAAGAACATGATGATGTCGTAAATCATCTTACAGGCTTTGGCAAATGCTGAAGCTGGGTTTAACAAACTAATCACCCACAGCACGCCCTGTTTAATCACACTCTCAATCACAAAATTCTGGATGGTATCAATTACCATCACTTTAAGGTCACCAATCTTATCCTGAATGAACTGCCACAGACCCGCTAATCCTTCATTCTTCAAGATGACAAAGACTTCAAAGGTCTTTTCCAACCCATTGAACATCTTCTCTCCGTTCTTGCCCAGAGCCTTGATTGTCCGTGACTTAATTGAGTCATACGCTAACCCCAGCACCTGCATCACTAAGGTAAAGATGCCTTTGAGGTCAAAGCTTTCTGGCATTTGAATGCCTGCCTTTGCCATCGTCCCCGTCAGCCAACCCAGTAGCCCTTTCTGGAGATGTTCCCAAACATTGCCGACAAAGCTTTCAAACCCTTGCTTAATCCCAGAAACCAAATTCCCTAAGAACTTAATCGGATCTAAAATAATCTTGTCAATCGCACCAGCCGCTTTTGCCAAGACACCCATCAGCATATCTTTCAATTGCATGATGGTCTGAACGGTTCCCACGATGGCATCTTTTGCCTTATCTTTTAAACCTTTATTTTCTTCTTTCCGTTTCTCAATGTCGGCATCCAGCTCTTGCAGGTTATCACGATATTTCTGTGCCAGCGAGTCAATTAACTCATCCTGCTTACTATTAACACTCTCCTCTAATTGCTCAAACTTCCCTTGAATGTTCTGCGCTGCGTCCTGTCCGACTTTCCTGAGATTTTCCGGCAAATCCGCAACAAATTCCTGAATTTTCTGCTTGCCCTCAGCAATTTTTTGTTTCGCTTCATTCAGTTTTTGGGCGACAAAATTAGCAATGTCGGTCAGAGTGCCATCTATTGACTTGAGATACCTTTCTCGCCCATCGACAAAGAATTGATTGACCTCTAGTGGCAACCCATGCCAACTATCACTAACTCGCTCATCCCATCCAGTTACGTCGTACCATTCACCATAGCGCTCATCCTCCCATGCCTCCATTTTCTGGTCAACGTAATTCTCAAATATCTGCTTGGCAGTTGCAGCTCCTGCATCAAACTTTTTGGTAACCTCTGTATCTATATTGCTGAGAACTTTTTCAACATCTTGCTTCGTATTTTGGTAGATACCATTAATTTTGTTAGCAATGTTAGTCCGTTCCTGGGTATCCTTACCCTGAGTTTCACTCTGAGCGCCCATCACCTGATTCAACAGTTGTGAACGCTCATCATGCATTCCCTGGAGCTGGGTTTGGCTAGTCGTTTGTGCTTCCGCTTCAGCCTTATTGATAGTGGCTTTTTCATCCCGACTATAGGTTTGTGGGGCTTCTTTAGCGTGGGTTTGTGCTTCTGTCTTCGCACTTAGCGCTTCCACAAACTGTGGTTCATTTGATTTTTCCAGTGTCTCTTCCGGGACTTTCGCCTTACCTAACTCCTCATCCAGTTCTTGACTATTTGCCTCAAACGGTGCGGATACTTCAGCATCAGGTTTCGGTTTAGGTGCAGCTTTCTCGGCATTAATATCAGTTGGTGCAGCTCCCGCTTCTGGCGGCTGCATTGGCTTGACAGGTTTGGGTTCAACTCCACTGGTGTCAGGGGCGGCTTGGGTTTTCTCCTCAATGGGACCTGCTGCTTTTTTTTCCTCGTCAGTTACCTGTGAGGAGACATCCTGCTTCACTGAATCAAGCTGATTACTCTCCTTGAATTTTTTGGCGTCTTCTTCGTTATCAGGAATAATTGCGCCAATTTTTTCCATCAGCTTTGCCTTGAAAGCTTCGGCATTAAATGCTCCAGGCTGCTGCTGATTCATTTCCCCGACTTGTTTGTTTTGCGCCTTACTTTCTAATTCATTTGCAGGGGGTTCAGCGGCGTCTTGGGCTTCTTTAGATTCAGCCTTGGCGGGGTCATGCTGTTTTTCTTTATCGGCTACTCCCTTTGCCTTATTAACTACTCCCTTAAATGCGGGATCTTCTTCTGGGGAACTGGGAGATTTGGCTCCACCACCACCTGGGGTAGCTGATGCCCCACCTGCTCCAGCCGCTTGTTGGTTTCCGCCTTGTGTTGCAGGGGCTTTCCCTGCCTCTTCTGGAATGGCTGGTGCTGCTGCACCCCCACCTTCATTGGCTACCTGGGGAGTGGCTGGAGCCGCGTTACCACCGGATTCTGGCGCTGGTGCGGGAGTGGTTTGTACTGGCTGGGGTTTATTCTCTTTTACTGTTTGTTCTTGGGGATTTTCTTTTCGTTGGATTTTCAGTTGTGCCGGAAAACCGGATACCAACCGTTCTTTTGTCTGTAACTTATTTCCCTTTGTCGCAACTTGGCTATCAGTTTTCGCCTGAACTTGACTGCCATTTTGCTGAACAACATGAGCTAATTCATGTGCCAATAATTCCTGTCCTGGCTGATTATCGGGTTGATATTCTCCCTGTTTAAAGAAGATATCTGTACCTGTAGTAAATGCCTTGGCTTGAATTGACTCATTCAGTTTGTTCGACTTACTATCGGTGTGAATCTGAACTTGACTAAAATCCGCCCCGAACGCCTGCTCCATTGGCTGGCGTATTTTATTGGAAATTGGCTGTCCGCTTCCCCGTTTCTGTTCAATCTCCTGCTCTAGATTCGGTGCAGCCTCGACTTCACTGGTGTCAGAGGATTGGGGCGGTGTACCTTTGTTCTGAACGGCTTCTGTCTTTGTTTGAATATGTCGCTGATTCAATATAGGATTTACTGGCTTAACAGGCGACTGAATCCGCTGCGGCTGTACGAATTTGCCAGTTTGGAAAGCATTGAGTTGATTTAATTTGGGGTGAGAGGCGGGTTGAATTTGGTGAGAATACGAATTTGTGAACTTGCCCAGATTAGCCTGTCTGGGGATCGAGGATGACGGTGTACCTGGAACGTTTACCGGAATTTCGAGGAAATTGTGATCATCTTCTGATTTTTCTGTCTCTTGAGCTGGTGTGTCAGGTGTTTCAGATTGGCGTTGAACGGTTGGAGGTTCACTCGATGATATCTTATCTTCTTCAGCGTCTGGTACTTCCTGTCGCTGGATAGTTTCATCCGATTCCTGTAACTCTTCCTCAGCTTCTGGCTCTATCTTTTCCTCAGTTTCAACTGACTGTTGTTGAATCGAATTGCCTAATCCCCTGAAGTTAACTTGTCTTTGTATAGAAGATGGCGATGTACCCGGAGCGTTGATGGGGAGTTCTAGGAAATTACGAGTTGGTTGTTGCGCTTTCGCTTGGATTTCAGTGTCTTCTTCTTGATTCTCTACGCTGTTTACCTGGGCTTCGGCGATTCCCTCGGCTTCACTGTCGGATATTTCCTGACGCTCTCTAGTATCATCTGATGCGGAACCATCGGAGGCGGCTGCTAAAGAAATCTCGTCGTGCTCTTTCGTCTCTTCTTGATCTTGCTCATCTAATGCATCTGCTTGAATGTCTACAGCATCGGTGGCTGGCGTTGTCGGTTGATTCGCAACCTCACCGGATTTTGACGGACTCGGATTGGAAGCGGTTGTGGGGTTTGGAGCTTTAATCGGAATGTTGTGGGAGTTGTAACCTAACTGGGAGATTTGATCAGCTTGTCGTTTGAGCTGTAGTGTTTCCTTTTGGGATAAAGGTGGTGGTAATGCTTTGACAAGACGCCTCTGTATCTTGAAGGGATTCGGCACAGGTGTCGAATTGGGCTTAATGAAGCCTTTTTTCCAGAGGTGTTCGTGAGAAGACATTGCCAACTGCCCCAACGATGGCGGTGATTCTGCTTCAGAATTCCCTTATTCTATCCGCTTACGGCTGAAAATAAACTAAATTGTGATCAAAATTATACTGTCAACTGAATAATTTTTGTTAAACTGACTGGAATGAGTACACATATACCATAACTATAAAAAACGGAGTAAAAACAGTAACTTCAACAAGTTATGACTGGTTTGGCGATAGAATCACCCTTACTAAACTTCCTGCAATTTCTGGGAACCTTGAATATTTGGCAATGGTTCTAACGCCGTACTGATGGGAGAGTATTGGCAATAACAGACGACAATTGCATCAAAATCACTGCTGGGGGATTTTGTCTTGTACTCTTCAACCTTGGTTACTTCCCAATCTCCGATGCGGCTGTGGGTGCTAGCATCTGGGAATTGTTTTTGGGCGAACTTGTCAATCCGGTGGTATTCCCTCAGGCGATAACCTGGTTCAGGAATCGGTTTACTCGAAGAGTCAAAGTGTTCAGCTAGGATATCTGTGATGGCTCCCGTATGGGCAAGTATCCGGTTTTCAGCGCCTTCTTCCTCACTCCAGTCAGCACGAAAGATGATGTATTTTCTGCCCATGGTTAATCCTCCAGGTAATTAGGAAATTCCGTTTTGCGCTCAAACACACAATCATATTTGAGTGTATTATCTCCAGTCCGTTCGATTCGCAGCAACGTCCAGCCGTATTTCTTTTCCATCTTGTAACATTTGCCGCGTTTGGTTACAGCATGGCGAGAATCAGGTTGTTCGCTGCGATCGCGTGAGGCTCCGGTCATCTGTTGTGTCCAATGTTAAGATAGATTTCCGAGATCATACAAGATTAGCATCGAGCAGTTCCCTATTATGTCCCCTGAGCAGTCCCCACCCGATCGCCAAAACACTCTGGAAGAAATTCGTGCTACCCGTTTGGAAAAAGTCCAACAGCTTAAAGCGTTGGGAATCGATCCCTATGCTTATCGCTGGGAGCCTACCCATCATGCGGCTGAACTGCAAGAGAAATTCGCGGATCTAGGGAATGGTGAAGAGGTTGATTTTGAAGTCGCGATCGCAGGTCGTATTCTAGCGCGTCGTGTCTTTGGCAAGTTAGCATTCTTCAATCTCCAAGACGAAACTGGAACGATTCAACTTTATCTAGACAAAAAGCGGATTACCGCAACAATGACTGATCTGCCGAATCCCTTCAACAACCTCAAGCAATTCACAGATATTGGGGACATTTTAGGCGTAAAGGGGACAATTAAGCGCACAGATAAAGGTGAACTCTCCGTCTATGTCAGTGAATATGCTATCCTGACCAAATCTCTATTACCCTTACCCGATAAGTGGCATGGTCTCACCGATACCGAAAAGCGCTATCGCCAGCGTTATGTTGACTTGATGGTGAATCCCACTGTTCGGGAAACCTTCCGCCGCCGTGCTAAAATTACTGCTGCCATTCGTCGCTATTTAGAGGATCGTGGCTTTATTGAAATTGAAACCCCTGTCTTTAGTACAGAAGCCGGTGGTGCAGAAGCTCGTCCTTTTATCACCTATCACAATACCCTAGAGATGGAGTTGTACCTGCGAATTGCCACAGAACTCCACCTAAAGCGGTTAATTGTCGGCGGATTTGAAAAGGTATTTGAGTTGGGGCGAATTTTCCGGAACGAGGGAATTTCCACGCGCCACAATCCTGAATTTACCTCAATTGAGGTGTACCAGGCTTACGCCGACTACAACGACATGATGACGTTGACGGAAAATTTAATTACCACCGTCACTCAAGATACTTTGACAACTCTGGAAATTACTTATCAAGGTGAAACAATTAATTTCACTCCTCCCTGGCGTCGAGTCACGATGCATGAGTTGGTGCAGGAAGTGACGGGTTTAGATTTTAGCCAGTTTAAGACATTAGATGAGGCAAAAGTTGCGGCTAAAAAAGTAGGGATTGAAGGGGTAGACGACTGTCCATCACTGGGGAAACTTCTCAACGAATGCTTTGAGCAAAAATGTGAAGAAACTCTGATTCAGCCCACATTTATCCTTGACTTTCCTATAGAAATTTCTCCCCTAGCTAAACCTCACCGTTCTAAGCCGGGATTAGTGGAACGCTTTGAGTTATTTATTGCTGGGCGAGAAACGGCTAATAGCTTTTCTGAATTAACTGATCCGATTGATCAACGGGAACGTTTAGAAGCGCAAGCCGCACGGAAAGCCGCTGGAGACTTGGAAGCGCAAGGGGTTGATGAAGACTTTCTGGCGGCGTTAGAGTACGGAATGCCACCGACAGGGGGTTTAGGAATTGGTATTGATCGCTTGGTGATGCTATTAACGGATTCGGCGAGTATTCGAGATGTGATTGCATTTCCGTTGCTCAAGAGTAGCAGCCGCGATGGTTCTCCTGCACCCTGAGTGAGCGCTAAAAAAGGTAATCTAATACCAACAGGACTTATGCACAAACGCCATTTATGGTAGGGGCTCTTTCATTGCCGTGCCCCTACAGGTAGCGCTCCGATGCTTGAGGTTGACTGTGTTTTTGAGGGTGAAACCGAGTGCGATCGCTGTTTGGTTGTGCCAACGGTATCTGAAACCCAGTGCCGCAATGCTCTGCTAAAGTTGGGTTATAGCCTACCGAACTAGATGCTCCGAAGGGGGCGATCATGACTGTAACGACTAAGAAGCTAACCGTTGAAGAGTATCTGACCTACTCAGACGGGACTGATACCCGCTATGAGTTGGTGAACGGGGAATTAGTAGCAATGAGTATTGGCACCGGGCAACATGGAGAAATCATTGACTTTCTCTATCGGCAAATCGATGCTGAGATCGGGCGTAGCGGACGCGACTGGATTGTTAGACCCGTGGCGATTGGTGTGCGATCGCCTCGTGCTGGCAAGTGGGATACCTCTCGCATTCCCGATTTGACTATTATTCCTAGCCAGCAGTGGCGCGAATTAAGAACCCGCGAGGCTGTTATTGAACTCAACGAACCCCCTCCGATTTTAGTGATAGAAGTCGTTAGCGAATCGACAAAGACCGCAGATTATCGGGCTAAGCGGGTTGAGTACAACGTTTTAAACATTCCAGAATATTGGGTCGTTGACCCACTGACATCAAAGGTGACGATTTTTACCCTGGTTGAGGAACTGTATGAAGGTATGGAGTTCGTTGGTGCTGAGCAGATTGTTTCAGGCACTTTCCCAGAGTTGACTCTGACAGTCGAGCAGATTATTTGGGCTGGAGCAATTCCTAGCGCTGAAGAAAACGAATGAAAGTTACACAATAGCTCGGCTTACTCAGACTTGTTATTCTAGGCTTCAGTAGGGATTCAAAACCAATGCCATGACATCAAAAGTAATTTATCCTCATATCGAGAAAGCGGAAGGTCAACCCGCACGGTTACAGCGAATACCGCGTGTGCGTGTCGCTCAGATTGTCATGGATTATTTGGCTTATGGTTGGTCAGTGGACAGCTTTATAGACGAAACACTAATGTGAGACTTTACAGAAGTCAGCAACACCCCTTAATGCATGAATTCACCAACAGCATCCAATGTTACCAAAGGGTAAAGGCTTTGGATTTGTTTCTTTTTATTCTTTAATTGTAGAACAATCAGGTACTTTTCCAAGATTGCATATAAACAATGCCTTATCCGGCTTTTCCTTACACATAAACAAAATTTGCGATTTACTTGGTAAGTTTTCTTGTATCCAAGTTTGATTAGTGGGGTTAGCAAGAGTTTTACACATTCGTTTATTAGCTGTATTGACCGTAAGAAAAATTCCTTTACGATAGTTGTATTTGGTAATAAACTCTTGAATCTTTAACAGGTCTTTTTGGATATCTGAAAAAGTAAGCTTAGGATTGCTTTTTACTTCAATAATTAGTTCTTGCTGCTCAAAGCTATCTGGACAATGTAGCAGAAAATCAGGGAAATATTCTTTATCAAGAGCCTCAACTCCATACAGGTCTTGCACTTTTTCACTAATCTGTTTTTTCTTAAGTTCTGCCTGAAGGTGGAAAGGTAAAACAGTACTTGAATCGCTTGAATCTGCTGCCACTTCTTTGTCCATTAACAATCTAATTTGATGGTATAATTCATAACAAAATACTCTTTCGCCATATTTAGCAAGGTAGGGTTCTAAAGACTTTCGTCGTAAGTCATCTTCGGAAATATCGTGATAGTTGAATGCAGATTCATTCAAGTCTTCATTGCCGTAATAAATATTATCAACAGCATTAATTGCTCTCCGAAAAATTTTAATAAAAGAGTGAACATCCATATTAGACAGAATATTGTCAGTTATTTCATGAGGGTAATTGCCACATCATTTATCTACTTTATGGGGAAAATTATATTTTTTCTGAATATAGTTTACCTAATTCTGTAAATAATCTAGGCAGTTTTTCTGCATTTTCATCGTACAGCTTTGGCAATTCCTTTTTTGAGTCAATTATATCTGAATATTTTATAAAATCAGGCTCTGCCCACATTTCTTTCCACATAAGTTTTTGGTCAGTAAATACTATGCCGTCTTTAGCAGAACCCCGAATAGTTGTGTCAATCAGGGCTATAACCTTTTCTTCCTCCCCCACTTTTGCATACTGAGACAATGCATTTGATAACTTATCTGGTGGTATGTTAGGGGCAATAAAAACATTATCTTTTCCGGCTATATACCCTTCAATGATTGCTATCAAAGGATGACTAGACTTTTCCAGTAAGGTATAAAGTCGAGCTTCCAACTGTTGGAATATACGTTGAGAGTTGTCCTTGTGTCCTTTAAGAAACTTCCATGCAGCAAAGCCTGCACCAAATGCGATGAGAGCAGCCCCTCCAGTCATTACACCAACTCCGCCAAGGGCAGCCATTATGGAGCTGTAGGCTGCGGCTCCTGATAAAGTACTAATGGCTGTACCTGTGCCAGCTACACCAAAAGCACCTACAGCAGCCCAAGCTGTACCAACAGCAGCAGCACTTGTTAAAGTTCCTGCCACTGCTGCAATCCCTAAATTAACCTTGTCTTCTGTATTCATCTGAGAGACTGAGGCAATCGATACTAAGGCAGCCGCTCCAATTAAAGCCGCTCCACCAGTCGCCACTGCCAATCCACCGAGCATTCCTAACCCGCCCGCAGCTACAGAACCGCCGCCCAACGCAGCTAGAGTAGCATTAGTTGCCGCTGCTCCAGATAAGCTACTGATAGCTGCCCCCGTCCCTGCTTTGATTCCAAAAGTTTTAGCAACGTGAGTAGCTGTTGGAACTATCTTACTTGCCTTTTTGACTGAATCTCCGACTCTCTTGACAGATTCGCTAATATCGTCCTCCGTCGATTCTCCATCTCGCTCAAAGAATCGATCGCGTGCTAGCTTATAAATAATTTTGCAATCATCATGAAGATCAGAATTTAGAATTAGTGAATCTAATGCGGCTAAAGTGGTTTCATCAGAAACTTCTTCACCATCTCTGACTTGAATATAAACAGACAGATACTTTTGTTTATCACTTTCACTAAGTACAGAGCTAATCTGAATCAGATTGACGATAAACAGTTCAACGGTAATTGCTCTCGATGTGGCACTGGAAACTGAGTATCTCTGTTTAAGGTCTAGGGGTAATAGAGAGTTTTGAGCGATAGAGTCAAGCTGGTTTAAAGCCTCAAAATCCGAAATTGCCTCACCTGCTTTCACACATTGATAGGTTCCTCGCAATAATTCCTGTTCAGCTTCACTGAGGTTAGATGCAGTCAGTGTTTCTTCAATAAATTTCTCAATCCCCGTAAGACGAGAGTTCTGGCTTGCCAGACTGTATCGCTGACAAATTTTTGAATCCAAGTCAGAGGATGAAATGATGAAATCTAATAGGTCTAGAGCTGCTAAATCGCCTGTATACTGACCATCTTTTACTAGCTCATATGCACTTTTGCACCTCTTCCTACTAGAGTTTCCTTGAAATTTAGCATTATTAATTAAAAAAGGAATAACATTCTCGTTGTTCAAAAATTTATCATAAAGGGTGTGTAGAACAATAACAATATCATTGCCTTGAACACCACATTTTTTAAGCATCACTTTATCAGCGTCAAGGATTTCAGGCGTGATGTTAATTTTATAAGTTTTACCCGTTCTCAGGGTAACTTTTTGGGTTCCACCTTGACTGACTATATCATAGCCAACATAGATGTGGTATATCTCCTCAAAATCTTGATTTATTTGACTGTCAGGCTGCAAAGCTACCTGCTCAACCTTCTCTTCAATTTCAGCGTTTGAAGTATTTCTCAAGTCGGGATTATTTATTTCAATATGATGATTATTTTTATCTTTATCATCTGATTCTAATTCTCCAAGAGCTGGAAGTTTTATCAATTCATATACTTGCTGCCAAGCTGCGATATCTTCACCTATTTTGCGCCCATATACTTTAACTTTGTTGATAGATTTGAGCTGTAGATTATTGATTTTTTTACATACAAACTCAACTGTTCTTTGTCGATTTAAAGGTTTGCTTGCTTCCAGCAGTAGGTGCAAGCAGTCATCCTTTACGGTAGCTTTCGCAGTGATGCCTACAGTTTGCAGTGATTGATTCAGTAAGGCGGCGATTGCCTTTGCATTACCCTGCTTGGCAAGCTCCAGAAGATTGGATTGAGTCATGGCTAGCAGTCCTAAGTGTTAGGAGCTAATACTTAACTTGCTACAGCATAGCCTAGCGTTCTGTCTTGCAGCAATGTAAACACAGCCGAATGCAGAAGTAGAGAGGATAATCTAGCGAGCGCTACTGCTCTACAGAATCGCCTGTTGCCCCAAAACTGAATCACCAAGCGATCGCACTTTCCTCCCCGAAGTCCATTCCCCAAAGCTGAAGCAGTACGAGGAGCGATCGCCTTCGGCACCAGCGTTAGCGAAGCGAGGCGCTAGCCTAGCTGATCGCTCTCACTCCCATAAGCTACGATAAATCCAAACACCGTTACACAGAAAACCCATGTCTGAGCAAGTGCGTTACATTACCAACGAGCAAGGGGAGCGAGTTGGCGTCTGGTTAGATTTGGACGCCTATAATCGACTAGCGAACCCATTAGCTCTAGATAACGAGTGCTTAATTGGCTTAAGCCAAGATGAACTGCAAGCGTTAGCCGATAGTAAGCTAGCTCCCGCCGCACAAAATCAATTGAACGATTTGCTAGTTCAGAATGCAGAATCTCAGCTTTCTGCCGATGAAGTTGCAAATCTAGACCGTCTCCTAGCACAAGTCGATCAACTAACAATCCTCAAAACCAGAGCCAGATACACTCTGCACTGCCTAGAAACAGTGGCAACGATAGCGTGAGCGCTTATATTCCTGTTGAGCTACAGCGACAAATTCGTACTTAATTTGATAGATTAGATTCGGCTTGTAGTAAGGGCTTTAGCCCTAGATTCCGTTGGGTTTTCTTGCGTCAACCCAACCTACAACCTATCCCACAATTTTAGCTGTGTCAGTCCACTACATAGGGCTTGCTGCACAAAGCCCTTACCCTTGAAAATAAAACTGTAGAGGATGATTCAAGGTTAAGAAAGTGCAAGGTTTGGAGCCTTATACTAAATCCGGGTTAGCCACCCCTTTATAATCTAGTCCGCGCAGGCGGACTTTGTTTGTGTAGCAGCGATTTCAATCGCCTCCTCTTGCATGGGGTTTCCAAGGCGGATTTGGTATTAAGGGGTGAAAAACCTGACGAAGAAGCGAGCGAGACGCTCACACTACCGTTTGGTTCTTTCCTCCGGAACTCCTGAACTCCTGAACTCCTTTTCTCCTACTCCCTACTCAAATGACTTATTCATCGGCGCAATAAAAGTTAACGGCAAAGATCGTCATTGGTCATAATTAGAGTCAGAGGAAATATTTCGGCTAATTAGGTTAACCGTGTAGTTTAGACTAACCAGGAGCAGGAATAGAATTGCTACTTTTATCGACATCGGAGCAAAAAACAAGCAAAATACCAGACAAATTAAGGCAGTGAGTACAGCAGCAACTCGTTCTATTTCTTCAGTGACTTTAATGCTAAGGTAGACAGCGATTAAGGCAATCGATAAGGTGATCAACCAAAGTATCAGCGTCATAAAACTATAGAAGCAATAACTCAAGGATCTGCCTCATACAAACTCTTATGGCAGCAGGACGGAAATCGTGACAGTTTCAGAGATTTTCACATTCTGCTTTCTGCCTTTTTGTACGATGCATATCTTGACTTTAACATCTTTATCTTAACATCTAGACCAGCGTTTTTAGTAATTGAACTCACCTAAATTATCGTAACATTAACGACAAAAAAATATTAGTTTTACAGGGTGACATTGTAACAAAAGGGACAAAACTATTTCTTTTCGGACTTATTACTTGTAACTTCTTAACTTTTAAGAGCGGCTAACTGGGGTTACACAGACTGACACTCTAGGGCATCATGGACATCCATCCCATTACCTTTTTACCTCTTCGGAAAAGTACAGAGTCAGCCAATCCTAAGTAATGGGCTACGAGTAATAGCAAAAAAGATTGACTCATAACCTGATCGAGAAGGTGAGGACAATTGTCAAAGTCTAAACACAGTACTGTAGAACGATTCCAGAGTTCTCGAAATAACTTACAATTTTTGGGTAGAAAAGATATGAGAGAACGGAATCGGCTGAGTGCCGCCTTCTCAAAGTCAGCGCTGGTGTAATTGGCTGGAGAGTGTTGATCTGCCATTTTTATCCTCCTACTAGCCTAGTAGCTCTCCCATATCCAAGATAATGGAGCGAAGCCTATCCTTCCAAAGCTCTGTAAAAAAAACTTTACTTAACAGGGTGGATTGGGGAAGAGAGTCTATTTGCTACTGTTCCCCGACGTAGCCTGCTACGCTATTTACAGGGCTCTCCTGGCGTCCTCAACAACTACTCTTTCACTTGAGTGCCATGACTGCGAGGGTCATCTGAGGATGTCTTTGACGATGACACAGGCGCTTTAAATGTAGAGACTTGTCCATCGCCTTGAGTATAGGGTAATGGTAGATCCGCGACCAAAGCTTCTAAGTTCGCCTCTAAAACCGGGTGAGGTTGTTCCCCAATCGTTTGGGCAATTGCTTCGCCTTGGGCGTCTAAAAACACAAAATGGGGGATACCATCGACTCGATAGTTGAGAATTTCGGGTAACCACTTGCTGTTATCCACATTCAGCATCACAAAATTAACCGAGTCGGTGTACTGTTGTTTCAATTCCCCTAAGTCCTGCGCCATGGCTTGACAAGTGGTACACCAGTTAGCATAGAACTCCATGAAGGTGGGCTTGCCATTGCTGAGTGCGACTTCTAGGGGCGTAGATTCCTCAGCTTGGGCGTCAAGAGAAGCCGAACCCGTCTGTGTTTGTAATCCTAAGAATAGAGCAACGCCAAGAATGATGGCGACTAGGGCAATTATAAAATTTCTCAGTCGAGAGCTGAGATTTGCTTTAGGTGTTTGGGGAGATGGAGATCCGGAGTCGGGGGAATTCGCGGTCATATTTAAGGGCAATTTAACCTACAACTGATCAATTTTTATCAAAACGATCCTTTCCATAGGCTAACAAGACCATGAAAAAACGGCTAACTCTAACCTTTCCCAAACGCACCGTCCAAATGCCAGTAACCTACCGACTGGCAAAGGATTTCAATGTCGCCGCCAATATTATCCGCGCCCAAGTCGCACCCAATCAAATCGGTAAACTGGTGGTGGAACTCTCAGGAGATATTGATCAGCTCGATGCTGCCATTGAGTGGATGCGATCGCACGATATTAATGTATCCCTGGTTGACCGTGAAATTATGATTGATGAAACGAGCTGTGTTGATTGTGGGTTGTGTACAGGTGTGTGTCCCACAGAAGCCTTAACCCTCAATCCCGATACCTTTCGACTTAACTTTACGCGATCGCGTTGTATTGTCTGTGAGCAGTGTATCCCTACTTGTCCGGTTCAGGCAATTTCTACTAATCTGTAGTTATTGATTCATGGTTCATTGGTAATTCAAGGACATAAGACCCATGATAATCAGCGATTGTTCTTTAACAAAGGTCGCACAATCAGAAAACCTGTACCAAATGCGGTGAGGACAATCAGCACGATGGCTACAATTAAAACCCAGCCATTGACCTCTCTATGACTCTCAGAGGCGGATGTACGGCGGGAACGAGACTCTTCCTGTTCAATCACCAAAGTTTCTCTGTAAGGCGAGGAAGGGGCGTCCCACTTAGGATGAGGGGGTGGAACATCAACCCCTAGCCTAGAGGGGGCTGATTTAGGGATTGACGGGGCGGGACGAGGTTCTGAGGGAATCGACTGGCGTCGAGGCATTTGGGCGCCTGTGACGGGTGTCAATGAATCCACAACCTGCTGAAGATGTTGGCTTGATTGCAGGACTTTTTCCACTTCTTGGCGCAGTTTTTGGTTTTGTTTGACCAACTGCTGATTTTGACCATTGAGGGAATCCAACATGGCTTGGGCGGCTTGTAACTCAGCCGCCAGTTCCCGGTATACAGAGATTGGCACCGAAGGGCAATAATTATTGGCAGAGGTTGAGGGGGTATAACGATCAGTTGGCGGATTTTGCATAGAAGGATTAATTGGGGAATTAGAATTCATGGGTCTTGCCAAGCCTCTGTAGAGTCATAAGAGTTTCGATTTTATCGAGGAATAGTCGTAACCTATTTCTGATAAACTCCTAGCTCCATAACTGTGGCATTAATTATACGACGCCTATCTTACAATATTCGCCTCTTTAGGCAATGAGTAAACGCTATTTAACATTAACCCTACTCCCTTGCCCTTTCCGGTCATAAACGGGGCAATACGGCGAAAAAATGCCCCACAGGTCCATATCCTTGACCAATATCGAGAGCGTATTGGAGTGCTGTGGTCACATACTCCTTTGCCAATTGCACGGCGGTGAGTGGGTTTTTCCCCATCGCCAAATTCGCCGCGATCGCACTACTGAGTGTACAGCCTGTACCGTGATTATTCTTTGTCTCAATCCAGGTTGTTTTCAGGGTGTACAACTGGGCTCCATCGAACCAGACATCGACCCCACATAAGTTACCCGTCATCGCACCGCCCTTAACCAAGACAGCTTTTGCTCCCAGTTGATGAATACGTTGGGCAGCCCTTCCCATATCATCCAGGGTATGAATGTCCAAACCGCTGAGCAATTGAGCCTCATAACGGTTTGGTGTGACTATTGTTGCCAGAGGAATCAAACCTTCTCGCAAAGACGTTACCGCCTGATCATCAATCAATTGGTCTCCTGTGCGGGATACCATCACCGGATCAACCACCAACGGGTCAAGATTTAAACCCTGAACCTGGGAAACCACAGCATTAATAATCTCAGCGTTGAGTAACATTCCCGTTTTGGTCGCCTGAGTACCGATATCACGCACCACCGCCTCAATTTGGGCAACGACGGCGGCGACTGGCAAAGCATCCACGCGGTTGACCCCTTGAGTATTCTGGGCGGTGACACAAGTCAAGGCACTCGTTCCATGAACACAGTGAAAGGCAAAGGTTTTCAAATCTGCCTGAATTCCCGCCCCACCTCCGCTATCTGATCCGGCTATTGTCAGCGCTACTGGTACTTGCATGAGTTTTGTCAGTTAACAGTTAACAGTTAACAGTTAACAGTTAACAGTTAGTTAACCGTTAACAGGAAGTGTTTTGAGTTAACTCCTCATCTCTCCCATCTTCCTCTTCCTTCTACCGTCTCCTAACTTCTGGGAAAACGACGCCGTTGCAAAAATTCGGGAATATCTAGCCCCGGTCGGTTTTTCGGTTCGGGTTCAGGGGTTGGCGGATTAGGTTTCGGTGTGATCGGTCGCGTATAACGGGGAATTTCTTTGACAGGTGGGGGCGGTGGCGCTTCACCACTAAAGCCCGTGGCAATCACGGTAATTCTAATCTCACCTTGAAGCCTGTCATCAATCACAGCACCAAAAATAATATTGGCGTTAGGATCAACCACTTCGTAGATTGTTTCTGCCGCTGCATTAACTTCGTGTAACGTCAGATCACTACCACCTGTAATATTAAAGACCACCCCTCTAGCGCCTTCTACTGAAGACTCCAGTAGGGGCGAGGAAATCGCCGCCACAGCCGCTTCTCTAGCGCGGGATTTACCTGAACCCACACCAATTCCCATTAACGCCGAACCTGCGTCTGCCATAACAGCTCGCACGTCAGCAAAATCGACATTCACTAACCCCGGAACGGTGATAATGTCTGAGATTCCCTGCACACCCTGACGCAGGATATCATCAGCCACTCTAAAGGCATCTTGAACCGGTGTTTGTTCAGAAATCACCGACAAGAGCTTATTATTGGGAATCACGATTAGAGTATCGACGCGGCTTTGCAGTGCCGCAATTCCTTCCTCGGCTTGAGAAGTACGGCGGCGTCCCTCAAAGGTGAAGGGACGAGTCACAACGCCCACTGTTAAAGCGCCGAGTTCTTTCGCAATCTCTGCCACAATTGGCGCCGCCCCCGTTCCTGTACCACCGCCCATCCCGGCTGTGATGAAAACTAAATCGGACTCGGCTAAGGCTTGGGCAATTTCATCGCGAGATTCTTCCGCCGCTTTTTGACCAATGGCTGGATTTCCGCCTGCACCGAGTCCCCGGGTTAATTTTTGACCCACCTGCAAGCGTTTGGCGGCGGAGTTTTGGGAGAGGGCTTGAGAATCGGTATTAATCGACCAAAACTCGATCCCAGCCACTTCACTGGCAATCATTCGGTTGACCGCGTTTCCGCCTCCACCACCGACACCAACAACTTTAATTTTGGCAACACTACCTGGCAAAATGTTGTCACTCCTCGTGTCTTCCCTGGGAATCCCCTTGGAATCATAATCATGGGGTTGACCAAACTGCAACCCAGAGTTACTGAAGGGATGGGTATTTTCCACTCCAACTGAAAGATCGGTATTCAGCGTGATAGGAGAGCTTTGATGGACAAGCCCTAGTTTACTATTAAGCGTCATTGCAATAGGTCAGGGTTGATAATCAACTTTATCAGTTATATGTAGCAATCTGAGTCAACTATAGGGTAAGTCGATCGAAAAACCAACGAACACCCCTGTTTGTTGTTAAGACTCTTGAAGGGTGCTCTCCTCAAGAGTTGCCAAAATTGGCATAGCTGAATTCTCTTTTATACCACTCTTCCCGCCACGGTTAGTCATGATCAGGTTTAGATGTCTCACTTGGCATCCTCATCTGAATCACCGGACGGTCTGGGTTTTTGAGATCAATATAGGCGATTTGGCTTTGTTGAAGATGAGTGGGTAACTGTCGCATACGATCCAAGACTGCCAGTTGCTCCGCCAACTGGGAACTATCCGATCCTAAGTGAACATTTCCTAACTCGGTTTTCAAGATTAAATTAGCTGGATTTCGCCAATCAATTTCCAGGACTTTGACGGGAGAGTGGTGGATGACCTGATACACTTGCGACCAGTAAGGACGATAGTATTCATTTTGACCCCTTACTTGCAGCGTGGGCAACTCCACATTGGCTTTGAGAGAATGATAGCTACTTTGGGGTATCCAGACACCCCGTTCATCCAAAAAGCCTGGTTCTGAGGTCACCTGAGTTTGCCCCTGTGCAGCTAAAGCTATCCCCTGTGCGATCGCAACGGGCTGGCGCTCTTGCACTTGAATGGTCAATCCTGGGGGTATGAGTTGACGGGTTACTGTCGCTCTGGCAATGGGTGCGGCGCCCTCAAGCACCTCCGCGATCGCTTGGGGTTCCACGCGCAATAGGGACTGAGGATAGGATAAGGGGAGCAGGGAACGAATTGCTTGAGTTGAGAGAAATTGATTGCCCTCAATGTCAATCTGTTCCGGTTGGCGAATCACCCAGTCGGGCAAGGTAATCGCCCAAATCAAACCACTAGCCATACCGCCAACCATGAGCGATCGCCACAGAGCCTGAAAAAATTTAATTCGGCGTGCGCGTCGTAACTGTTGTCGCCGATTGCTGATTTGTGCTTGGGAAACTGATGCAATGTTTGCCATCTACTACCGCTAGAGGTTCCAAATATATCAATGCCACCATCCTACTTTCCCTTGCCAGGAGATTGACATTCTGCCCCACTAACCTTAACGGATGAGGAAATTTTTTCTTCCCTGGTTTCCTTTTCTTGCCGTTGTCATCAAACCGGGCGATGGCTGACTAAGCTGGTTGTGCTGATGCTTGTCATGCCATTGATCTGATTACACTATCATGGTGCAATCGTTATTGCAAGCCAACTTGCTCAGGCGTTATCAAGGTATAAGGGAGACAGGGGGACAAGATTTTAGAGGGTCAGTTATTTTTGTGAGGTTTTCCTCACTACTCTAACTGGGGGATCACATCCGGGCTATTGATACTAAGGGGGGGTATTACCCCTACGCATAAGGGTTCAGTCAATGATTTACTCTCTACTTGAATCAGGTGACTCAAGAGTCTTGCTTTATGAAACTGCATCTACCTACTTTTTTCAAAGCCTGTAACCCAGCTAGAACTCTAGTTATGGGCAATCCAGAGGATCGTCAGTACTATATTAATTTTTCCTCCGTGCGGGGCGGCAAAATTATCGAAGCCTTAGGACGAACGATCGCGCGACTTTCACCGGATGAACCCACCTGCCAACTCTTTACTGGACATATTGGCTGTGGCAAGTCTACCGAATTGTTTCGATTAAAGGCTCAGTTAGAGGAGCAACAATTTCACGTTGTCTATTTCGAGTCGTCTCAAGACTTGGACATGGCAGATGTTGATATTAGCGATATTTTGCTCAGCATCGCTCGGTCGGTGAGTGAAAACCTAGAAGCGATCGGGATTCATCTCCAACCCCGGTACTTTAACAAACTCTTCAACGAGATTAACGACTTCTTACAGACGCCTATCGATGTGGATGTAGCCGCTGAACTTTCCGTGGGCATTGCCAAAATTACGGCTAAAACTAAAGATAGCCCTCAATTGCGCGAACAGCTTAGACAGCACCTAGAGCCTCGCACTCAAGGTATTTTACAGGCGATTAATACCGAAATCATTGAACCGGCGATAAAAAAGCTTAAACAACGCGGGAAACAAGGGTTAGTTGTCATTATAGACAATTTGGATCGGGTTGATCCCAGGCGGGTTCATGGGGATCGATTGCAGCCTGAATACCTGTTTATCGACCGAGGCTCTCAATTGCGACGTTTACGGTGTCATCTGGTTTATACCGTACCCTTAGCGTTGATGTTCTCTAACGAGTACGAAACCCTCAAGAATCGTTTGGGAGGGGGTGTCGCTCCCAAAGTGTTGCCCATGGTGCCGATCGGGTTTCGAGATGGTCGTGAGTTCCCCCAAGGTATGGCATTACTCCGACAACTCGTTTTAGCCCGTGCCTTTCCCACGGTTTCTCCGGAAGACCGCTTAAATTTAATCCCAGAGGTTTTTGACAGTCCCGAAACCCTAGACCGCCTCTGTCGGATTAGTGGGGGTCACATCCGCAACTTATTGGGACTGCTGTATAACTGCCTGCAACAAGAAGATCCACCCTTTTCTCGCGAATGCTTAGAAAGCGTAATTAAGGGATACCGTGACGATCTGGCGTTAGCGGTTGAGGATCCAGAATGGCAGTTACTCTTTCAGGTCGTTCAACAGCAGTTCATTCGAGGTGAAAAAGAATATCAAACCTTGCTACGCAGCATGTTTGTCTATGAATACCGCGATGACTTGGGTCGCTGGTTTGGAGTGAACCCAGCTTTAGCCGAGACTGCCCGGTTTAAATCTGTCGCCGCCGTGAGCCAGAGCGCGTAGTGTCCAGGGGGAGTAGAGACGTAAGGCGTGAAACGTCTAGGAGCGGGGGGAGCTGGGGGAGTTAACTCACGCACTATGCCCTATGCGCGAAGCGAAGGGTCAAAACTTCCCCAATCCCAAAGCAGTGATCTAAATCACATTTATCATAAAATTTTGTCACGATTTTTATCAGTTGATCTCACTGTTTAATTGAATCAGAACTTGTTAAATTATCTGCGTCTAAGTTTTAATTTTAGAAGTGGCTTGAGTGGCTAAATTAATAGTTTTTATATTATCAAAGATAGGATTTAATAAAAAGTAAATACTAAAAATAGTCAAGCCGACCCAATTAAGCCAATAGAGGTATTATTGGTTTGCTTTCTGTTTTTTTTTGCCGTCCGTAATTAATTTCCCTTGGTAAAACTTTTTTCCTCAACGAGAACCAACTAGGAGTAGTCACATTTTGATAGGAATGAAGGAGCAAGAGAGAGCCGAAGAAATAGTCTTAGCCAATGAGCGTTCATTATCCACCCTCGCTCGGGCAATCACCTTGTCTGAAGGACAATTTGCCCTGATTTTAGTTCGCTGCAACTATCAGTGCTGCAAGCAACCCCTATGGCAGAAACTCCAAGGGCTGACGGGAATTCCCTTGAAACAGTTAGTGCTTCAAGAATCTAGTCAAACCTTATATACCGTTATCCTAGACGCGATCGCGCCAGAGGAGGTATCTGCCTTGCTCGTATTTGGTCTAGAATCCGTAACGGCAATTGATCCGGTCTTAATTTCCACAAATCAGGTACGAGACGAATTTCCTAAAAGTTTTACCTTTCCCATCGTTTTATGGGTCACGGATGAATTACTCCACAAATTAGCTCGATTTGCGCCCGATTTTAAAAGTTGGGCTGCCACCTCGATTAAATTTGAACTAGCAACAGCCGAATTGTTGCACTTATGGGAGCAAACGACAGAGGAACTTTTCACCACCCTTTTAGATAAAAATGTCGGTGAATTTTTGTCCAATGAGGCGCTCAAGTTGGCGCCAGGATGCCAGCGTCGTCAAGAACTCGAATCAGCATTACGGGATTTGCAGGCGCGTGATGTGAGTCTAGAACCTGCCCAATATGCGACATGGCAATTTATTTTGGCTAGAGATGCCTTTCGTCATGACCTAATTGAAGTTGCCCTTGAGCAGTATCAACGGAGTCTAGACGTTTGGCAACAGATTCAGTGTGCTGTATCCGATGACATCCCTAAACAATCCTTAGAACGGATTGGCATATTGCTATGTCATCTAGGCTGGTGTTATTGTCGTCAAGCTCAATTACACCCCAATCACAAATATAGAAGTTGGGAGAGAGCCAGAGAATTTTGGCAAGGGGGGATTGACATCTTTACGACGGCGGGACGCTTGGATTGGGTTGCCCATTTAACCATTCAACTGGGTGAAGTCTTGCAAAATCTGCAAAATTGGGCAGATTTACAAGCGCTGGCACTTCAGTCTTTGGCGCAGTCTCAAACCCAAGACAACGCCGCTCAATTACCACAAGCTTACGGTTTTTTAGCGGCTGTGGCATTAGAAGAATCCAACTGGGAGGATGCCAAAGTCTTCGCGCAAACGGCGTTAGACATTTTGGAGAATTCTCAATTATTTCAGCCTCAGCATCAGGGATGGTATTTACTCATCCGTGCCAAAGCCCAGCGTCAACTGGGTGAATCGACGGCTGCTATTGCGGATTTAGAGACAGCGTTAACGGTAGAGGGGTTACTCCCCAAAGCTCCCCATCAGTCTCCCCAGCTTTATCTCGACATTCTCCAACAACTGCGATCGCTCTACTTTGATCACCAGAAATACCTACGAGCCTTTGAACTCAAGCAAAAACAGCGCTCTTTAGAACAACAGTATGGCTTTTTTACCTTTCTCGGTGCAGCACCCTTACTCTCTGGACGAGCTGAGCAACAATTATCGCCCCTGGAAATAGCCGCCGCTGGGCGATTGCCTGATGTGAATCGACTCTTGGAACGCCTAAGCCGCAACGATCACAAACTAACCGTGATTCATGGCTCCTCTGGCGTTGGTAAGAGTTCTCTCATTCATGCGGGATTAGTCCCCGCCTTAGCCAGTCGCACGATTAGCGCCAGAGAAGTTATCCCCGTAGTGCAAAAAGTCTATCGTGATTGGCGGGGAGAGTTTTCTCGACAACTCACCCAGGGGTTAGGCTGCACCACTTATCCCTCATCAGATACCGCCTTAGAACCCCAATCGCTGACCCAACTGCCAACCAGTCTAGACCAGTTGCAGCAGGCGGCTGATGGCAATGTCCTGATCGTTCTGATTTTTGATCAGTTTGAAGAATTTTTTTTCGTCTGTACTGACTTAGAACAACGACGCCAGTTTTATGGATTTTTGGAACATTGCCTCAATCTTCCCTTTGTCAAAGTTATTTTATCCCTGCGAGAAGATTACCTGCATTACCTGCTCGAATGCGAACGCTACACCAATTTGAGTGCCATCAACAACAATATTTTGGATCGGCAACTTCGTTATCACCTGGGTGATCTGTCCCCACAGGAAGCGAAAAATGTCATTTCTACCCTTGCTTCTGGGTCTCAGTTTAAGTTAGACGACGCCCTAATTGATGCCCTGGTTCAGGATTTAGCCTCACCGACACAAAGCGTGCGACTGATTGAATTACAAGTGGTGGGTATGCAACTACAAGCGGAAAAAATTACCACCCTGGCGCAATACCAAGCCCTAGGCACGAATCCCAAGGCAACCTTAGTCGAACGCTGGCTCATAAGTGCCATTGCCGATTGTGGATCTGAGAACGCAGATACGGTTTGGCATGTCTTATTTTCACTGACGGATGACCGAGGAACTCGTCCCCTGAAAACTCAAACCGAGTTGGAATCGGGGACAAAGGATTTGGATATGGGACAAACACCGTCCCCCTCTATTGCCAACTCCCTACCCCCACTTCCCCTAATTCTGGAGATTTTGGTCGGCGCCGGATTGTTATTTCGCCTGCCCGATGAACCAGAGGATCGATATCAGCTTGTTCACGATTACTTAGTCGCACCCATCCGCCACCATTACAAAAAACGCCGCAAGCTCACTCTTGTGACACGGCTACAGAATAGTCAGATGGAACTCTTACGAATTCGCAAACAGCGACTGGGTGCCATCGCCGTCGGTATGGCGATGGCAGTTCTGGCAGTTACGGCTGGGGGTTTAGGGTGGCGGGCTGAGGTGCAACGCCGACGTGCTGAGACTCTGACGTTTAATGCACAATTGGGTGCAATTAGTGCGTCCTCAGAAGCTCTATTTGCTTCCGGAAAGGAATTTGATGCTCTGCTGGAAGGGCTAAGAGCCGCTAGACAGCTTAAGCACGTTACTGTACAGGTTGAACCAGATACCCACCTGCAAGTGATTGCCGCCCTCTCCCAAGCCGTAGACTCGGTGACGGAGCGAAATCGTTTAGAAGGACATAGTGATATCGTCTGGGATGTGAGCTTTTCTCCTGATGGAGAACTGATTGCCTCAGCCAGCCGCGATGGTAGGGTGAAATTATGGCGTCCTGATGGCACCTTGGTCACTACCCTGCAAGGGCATCAAGATAGCGTCACCAGTGTTTCGTTTAGTCCAGATAGCCAGCTCATTGCATCGAGTAGTTGGGATGGTACAGTCAAGCTTTGGCGTCGTGATGGCACCCTCGTCCGCACTCTGAGCGGGCATAACGATTATATTTACAGCGTTACCTTTAGTCCCAACGGTAAACGCTTAGCCTCCACAGGTGCGGATGGTACGGTGCGACTGTGGCAAGTGGATGGTCAGTTAATCCGTACCATTTCGGCTCACAAAAACGGAGCGCAATGGGTTAGCTTTAGTCCCAATGGTGAGATCCTGGCTTCCGCCGGAAGCGATCAAACCATCAAATTGTGGACAGAAGATGGTCAACTGTGGAAAACCCTCACGGGACACAAGGGTAAGGTTAACAGCGTCGCGTTTAGTCCCGATGGTCAATTGATTGCCTCAGCTAGCGATGATCGCACCGTGAAACTGTGGAATACTCAAGGTCAGCTCATCAAAACCCTATCCCAGCCGGAACGCTGGGTGTTGAACGTGACATTTAGCGCCGACAGTCAGTTGATTGCAGCAGCAAGTGCCGATAATACGGTGAGACTGTGGAATCGCGACGGGATGTTACTGAAAACCTTTAAAGGACACAGCGATAGAGTAACTGCTGTAAGTTTTAGTCCCACAAAACAGGCACAAGAAACCCCAAACTCACCAGAAACTCCTGTCATCCTCGCGTCTGCCAGCTATGATAAAACCATCAAACTTTGGCAACTTCGTCAACAGTCTCAGTTAATTTTACGAGGGCATGACGATGATGTGGTAGATGTTACCTTTTCTCCTGATGGAGAATTGATTGCGACGGCGAGTAACGATAAAACTGTCAAAGTTTGGAATCGCCTGGGTCAACTGCTTTCTACTTTAAACGGACATACTGAACGGATTTATAGCGTTAGTTTTAGTCCTGACGGTGAACGCATTGCTTCAGCTAGTCGAGATGGTACGATTCGGCTTTGGAATCGACAGGGACAATTCCTTAAGGTGTTAAATGGTCATCAGGATTGGGTCTTGGATGTTAGTTTTAGTCCTGATTCTCAACAGCTTGCCTCAGCGAGTCGGGATAAAACGGTTAAACTTTGGACAAGGGATGGAGTTTTGATTAAAACATTAAAGGGACATCAATCCCGCGTCAATGGGGTGAGTTTTAGTCCCGATGGTCAGCTATTGGCGTCTGCTAGTGATGACCAAACCGTAAAGTTGTGGACGGTAAATGGACAATTACTGAAAACCTTACAGGGTCATAGTAATTGGGTTTTAGATGTCAGCTTCTCCGCAGACTCCGAGTTATTAGCGTCAGCTAGTTATGACAATACGGTAAAAGTCTGGAATCGCCAGGGTAAACTGCAAACCACGCTGAAAGGGTCTACTGATAGTGTGGCGCGGGTTCAGTTCAGTCCTAGGGGAAATATTCTAGCCACCACAAGTTGGGATAATCGGGTACAAATCTGGCGGCTGGATGATACTTTAGTGAAAACCTGGGAAGCTGAGGAGGGGCGCGTCACAAGTGTGAGTTGGAGCCAGGATGGTCAAGCCTTGGCTGTTGGCACTGAAGATAATATGGCAATTGTCTGGAATTTAGATTTAGAGAATCTGTTATCCAAAAGTTGTAATTGGCTGCGAGATTATCTCAATCATAATCCAGATGTGAAACAGAGTAATCGTGAGCTTTGTCAACCCATTGCGGGTGAGAAGGTCACCCCATAATTTACTGAGACGATAAACCTTGATGGGTATACAGTGTAGCGATTTAGTCAAGGCAACTAGGGAGGAATTTCCCAGCACCCATCAGCAGATAAAACTCAACAGCCATTACATCCGGACGGCAAGCAAGCTAGGATGGATAACAAAGATGTGCAACAGGAGCGTGCTGGCATAGCCTGTGTTAGAGTGAGCGTAATTCCTTTGCAGTCGTTTTCCTCCAGCTTGTGAAAGGATTATGGTAATTACAAAACGTAGCCTCGTCGTTGGGGCGACCGCAGTAGTCTTAACAACGGTTGCAGTTACAGGGGCTGGTCTGCATTTATCTCAAAGTCAGGCTTTTTTTCAGGACAGCCCCAAAGAGTTAGTCGATGAAGTCTGGCAAATTATTGATCGCCAGTATGTGGATGCTACCTTCAATCAGGTGGATTGGCGAGCCGTTCGCCTTGAGTACTTAGAGCGCCCCTATGCTGACAAGCAAGAAGCTTACGAAGCCATTCGGGAAATGCTCAAGGAGCTCGATGATCCCTATACCCGATTCATGGACCCCGAAGAGTTCAAAAACATGCAAATTGATACCTCTGGGGAATTAACGGGTGTGGGGATTCAAATCGCCCAGGATGAAGAGACGAAAAAGTTAATGGTCATTTCGCCAATTGAGGATACGCCAGCGTTTAAGGCAGGTATTCTCGCCAGGGATATAATCGTTAAGATTGATGGTCAGAGTACCGAAGGCATGGATGTTAATGACGCCGTGCAACTGATTCGCGGGAAACCGGGTACTGATGTGACGCTAACTATTCAACGGGATGAGGAGGAAATCGACTATCAAATCACACGGGCGCGGATTGAAATTCATCCAGTACGCTATAGCTATCGGAGTACACCCACGGGTGGGATTGGTTATATTCGCCTGAATCAGTTTAGCGCGATCGCAGCACAGGAAATGCGAGAGGCGATTAAGGAGTTAGAAGCCAAGGAGGTTAATGGCTACGTCTTGGATTTACGCTCTAATCCGGGCGGATTACTCTACTCCAGCATTGAGATTGCCCGCATGTGGCTGGATAAAGGGAAGATTGTTTCTACGGTGAATCGTCAGGGTAGCTCGAATGAAGAGGTTGCGAGAAATCGATCCCTGACGGATAAACCTTTAGTTGTCCTAGTTGATGGTGGTTCAGCGAGTGCTAGTGAAATTCTTTCGGGTGCTTTGCAGGATAACGAACGAGCAACCTTGGTCGGAACTCAGACCTTTGGCAAAGGCTTGGTACAATCAGTACGCGGACTCGGAGATGGTTCGGGTTTAGCGGTGACTATTGCTAAGTATCTGACACCCAGTGGTCGTGATATCAATAAGGAAGGGATTCCGCCGGATATTGTCATAGAACTGACTGAGGAACAGCGCAAGGAATTGCAGAAGGATCGGACTAAAATTGGGACGCCAGACGATCCCCAATATGTCAAAGCTCTAGATGTTCTTAACCAGGCAATTGCCGAGCAACCCAATAATGGAGCATCGGTTCAGGCTCGATAGGTACTATCTAGGTTGACATTTTCCCGCCCGAATTAGTCCAACTCGGCGTGCGATCGCGTCTTGTTGAGATTCAAACGGTCCCCAGTGTTCTGAGGTTTCCTCACCTTCTACTTGAGTGCTCTTAACAATTTCGCATTGTCCATTTTTTTGCTTGACAATGTACCATTTTTGTGTTGCAGACATAGGGACTTAGAACAACAGAATGTGGAATAAAAAACAAATAACCAATAACGATCACGGACTTTGAGCCGAATCAAGCTGGAACATCACTGGCGCTTCCCCCGATCCACCGCCCATAATCACGACTTTAGCATTGTCGGAACTCGCCAGTTTTTCCATTGCTTCAATTTCCTTTAACCTGAGAAATTGCGGATTAAGAGCCTGAGAGATAAGCTTTTGAGCATCTGCTGTCCCTCTAGCTTCAATACGTTTGCGTTCTGCCTCTTGACGCTCTTTTTCTAAGGTAAATTTCATTTGCTGGCTTTCTTGCTCTGTAGCCAGCTTCTGCTGTACAGCCGCTTGCAGCGTTTCTGGCAATTTAACTTCTCTCAACAGAGCCTGATCAACCACAAAACCTAGGGGAGTCAACTGTTCACTTAGCCGTTGACGAAGCTGATTGGCAACCTCTTGTCGTTTCGACGAGTAAATGGCTTCGGCTGGATAACTAGCGGTAATTTCTCGCACCAGGGAACGAAATCGGGAAGTGATAATGTCCGTTTCTTCCGTGCCAATCGTTTTATACACATCGGCTGCTTTGTTAGGCTCAAGTCTGTACTGAAGAGAGACATCGATATTAAACGCTAATCCTTCCTGGGATGTCGCTTCGATGGTTTCCTTGATATCTCGCAGTCGCGTGGAAAAATCTTCCACCTCAGCGAACGGGTTCACTAAATGGACACCTGGATTGAGGGGGCGTTGATCTACTTTTCCGAATAATTCGACTACACCAACATTCCCCGCCGGGATAATAATCAGAGTTCTAAAAACGGAGGCAATCACAGCAACGACGCCAACGAGCAATGCTACGGCTCGCACGGTTAAGCTTGTCCGTTTATCGGGAATTTTGGCACTCGTCAAAAAGACGAGGATTGCCACAAGGGTGGTTAAGAGTGAAGCAATGAATGACATAAGCGTTTTTAAGGAATGGTTTCGTCAGTTTCTCTGTATTGAACAGCCGTCACTGGCGAGTTTATACCGATCACTCTGGCTTCAGGTTTGAATTCTACGCAGAAGATCTATTTTGGTTATAAAAATTAATATACAAGACCTTTCACGGGAAGTCTCTTGCGCTAACGACAGTCGGGGCGGGTTTAGCCAGATTTGGGTGAAACCGAAAAGATAATCGTAAAACCCGCCCCGAAAAACGTGCCCAGCTTCCAGACGTGCCATGGCACGTCTGGAACATGGCTCCCCCTGCTACTCCAAGGGATTGGTTCTGATCTGGATTTGACAGCGTTCGAGATAACTTTGGGCGGCGCGATCGCCAGAATGATAGTCTAGGCATTCTTGAAATAAACTGGTGGCTTCGGCAAAAGAACAGAAATGATACAACATCACGGCTTTTTCAAATGTATTTTTCGTGACAAGTTTGGCGTTTCGGAGTTCAGGAGGATCGGCGGAAAACACTTCAAATAAACCCACGGCTTTGGCTTTGCCTTTAGCTTTCACTTGTTCGATAAAGCGAAAGTCATAGTCTAAGGGATTATTTAACCGCCCCAAGGTTTGATGGGTGATTAAAAACGAAATCCCGTAGATTTTGGTTAACCCTTCGATCCGCGCGGAAAGGTTCACTGCATCGCCAATCGCAGTTCCATCCATGCGCCCCAATCCACCTACGGTGCCTAACATTAACAATCCCGTATGTAACCCAATACCAATCCGTAAGGGTTTCCGATTTCGTTGTTGTCGAATTTGATTATATTGATTTAACGCTTCCAGCATGGCAATTCCTCCTTGAACCGCATCATCAGCCAAATTAGGAAACAATGCCATAATCGCATCACCGATATATTTATCGATAAATCCGCCATGGTTTTGAATTTGTGGTTCCATATAACTGAGATACTCGTTAATAAACGCAAAATTTTCCGCCGGAGTCATCTGTTCTGATAAGGTGGTAAAATCCCGAATATCGGCGAATAAAACCGTCATTTCCCGTTCAACTTGATCCCCCAGTTCAACATCAACAATGCTCGCTTTGTCTAAAAAGCTGAGAAACTGAGCCGGGATGAACCGTTCATAGGCGGCGTTTAAGGTGGTGATATTGTCATAGAGTTTGGCATTTTCTAAGGAAATAGCCACTTGGGTGGCGAGGGTTCGTAACAGTGCCATGCGCTGTTGGGTAAAGGCTCCGGTTGTGAGATTATTTTCCAGATAGATAATCCCTTGGAGTCTGCCTTGATTAATTAACGGCGTACAGGCGATAGATAAACACTGATACTGTTGAATATAGGGATCGTTGGCAAAGTTATCGTCACGAGTCGCATCATTTAACACCACTGTTTTGCAAGTGCGGGCGACATAATGGACAATCTTTGAGGAGAGCCGTTCAAACTGCTCCAGAGGAATCGATTGCAGTACGGGAATGTCCTGGGAATCAGCTTCTTTTGTCGCTTCCACAAGTAACCCCTTGCTACTGGGTAAAATCAAGATACCCCGTTGTGCTCCAGCGTTTTCAACCAGAATATTCATTAAATTTGCCAGCAATTTATCTAAAACTATCTCGCTGGAAATCGCATTGGTGGATTTGATGGTTGTGGCTAAATCTAACAGTTCACCCTTCGTCGAGTCGCTGGTTGTGTAAGTATTGAATGTTTTTGAGATAGGCAGTTGAGCTGTTGGCGATCGCAACAATTTCGGGTATTTTGCTTCTAACACCTCAACTTTCCGTTTCGCCCCCCAAATTGTATATCCATAATGAGCATTTTTGATATAAATTTGAGCAAATTCTGGCTTGTTTTCCCCTAGCCAAAATCGAGCAGCTAGTTCATTGGCTAAAGCTTCATTTTGAATAAACTTGTTGACTCTGGCAGACTCAATGGCACGATCGTACAACCGCATCGCTTCTATCTCATGTCCCGAAATCCGTGACATTTCGGCGGCGATTAACAAATATTTATGCAGGAAGTTTTCGGGACAATTATCCGCCCAATTTTTTAGTTGCTGTTGATTTCGCTCTAACTGCTGCCAATACTGTTTCTTTGTGTCCTCAGTTGCCTCTGGATAAAGGGATGTCAGAATTAAGGAATAGTAAAAATTATATTCAGCCCCTTGGAAATGACCTAACACAAAATCGATAAAATTGCCAGCCTCTAAAATCGCGGCGAAAGCCATCTCAAACTCCTCATAGAGATACAATAGTTGAGCTTTAAAAATACTAAACGTACACAGCCAAGCCCAACTATTGTTAACGCGACAGGTTTCCAAATAGCCACATTCATTAAACTCGTCGTTGTGAAACTCTAGGTGACTCTGAGTCAGTCCCAACAAATTCAATAAAGCTAGGTGAAATCCCACCATGCCATCAATTGCCCACTGATTTTTTGTCTTTTGCAAAAACTGCAAATAATTGGGCAAAAGTTCCAGAATTTCTTCCAGATTTACCCCTTGATAAAACAAGTAACGCAACTGATGTTCTAAGGCATAGCCAGAGTGGCGTAATTCACCCGATGACAACCCCGCGTGATAGGCATCATCAAAAATCTGTTTGGCTAAATTGAGGGGCTTCACCCAATGATTTAAATGACCCGCCAAAACCAAACAAGCGGCACATTTTTGAAACGGACTGTTGAAGCGCTCACTCAACTTTACCGCCAAACAACCAAACTCATATCCTGATTGATAATCCCCTAAAACCGAACCCAAAATAATGCCATACGTCACATAACCCTTTGCCGATTCGGGAATATTGCCATAGCACAGAGAAATATTGACCATCTTAACCACAATAACAGGGTAGAGTTCCTGATTAGAAAAATAAGCAGGAGGGTCAATATTGATCAATAATTGCAATACCATTTTCTGTTCAGGACTCGTAATTTCCGGTTCTGATAACAATGAAGCAATCTCGCGATCGCCTAAGTTTTGTTTGGCTTGTTCAACTTCCACATCCAGCGCCGCTTTCAGCTTAGTTTTGGGTAAATCCACGCCAAACAACGCCAAGGCTTTTCGTCCGGTTTCAATCGCTTCTGAGTATCGAGCCATCAGCGTGTATTGAATACTGAGCTGTTTATAAATTTCTCCTTTGTCTAATATCGACTTCACCTGTTTCAAGGTAGACTTGAGCAGATCTTCTGATCTATCTAAATCTCCGTTTAAATATTCAACTAAACTTCGTTCTTTATATAACTCCAAAACCAAATCATACTGACTTGACCATGCTTCATCCGTTAACTCTTCCATTGCCACGACTAAATAGTCCCTAGCTGCCCCATAAGCCGTGGCATTTTTGGCTTGTTTCCCGGCTAACAGGTTTAACTTGACTAACTCTAACCGTTCGGCTACATCGGTGATCAGCGACCGACCTGCATTCAAGCGATCGACGATTTCAAAAAGTTTTTCGGTTCGTTCTTGGCTAGAGAGCTTTTCCAACAACAGCCGACCAATTCTCAGATTCAGTTCTTTTTTTTGATGGTCATTAATTAACGAATATGCAGCTTGTTGAATCCGATCATGTCCAAATTTATAGGACTGAATCAGCAAATTTTCATCGGCTTCGGATAAGGAAAAAATAAAGCCATTTTCTAGGGCGACTTTTAATAAGTCAAAAATATCTTGAGGCGATTTTTTCTCAACCCAGGTCAGAATTTTCAAGTCAAACTCTGCACCACAAGAAGCAGCTATGGATAAAATCTGTTGGCTAGAGGAGGGTAGTTTTTTCAGTTTCCCCACCATTAGTTCTACCACGTTATCTGTAAAGCCTGTTCGTTCAATCGCCGCCAAATCCCATTGCCAACGTCGCTGTTGCCGATTAAACTGTAGAAATTTCTCGCCGTATAATGTTTGCAAGAATTCATTCACAAAGAACGGATTACCTCCCGTTTTTTGCCAAACTAAACGGGCTAAATTGTGAAGCTGTGGCGGCGGATGCTGGAGAGTGTCGTGAGTTAAACAACTGATTTGCTCGAAGGACAGGGGATTTAAGCAAATAGTCTGAATCCCGTTACCCTTAATTTGCTGGAGTTTTTGCAAGGAAATTGCCAAGGGATGACTGACGGAGACTTCATTATCTCGATAGGCTCCCAAGAGTAAAAGATAGTGGGTTTCACCGTCGATTAAAATTCGTTCCATTAGTTTTAAGGTTGCCAAATCCGCCCATTGGAGGTCATCCAAGAAAATGGTTAACGGATGCTTAACACTGCAAAACGTGCGGATAAAGTTGCTAAACACCAAATTGAAACGGTTTTGGGATTCGTTGACGCCTAATAGGGGAACAGATGGTTGTTGACCGATAATGAGTTCGACTTCGGGAATAACATCAATAATAATTTGCCCATTTTTTCCCAACGCCTGCAATAGTTTTTCTCGCCAAACTTGCAATTGCTCCTCGGTTTCTCCTAATAATTGCTCAATCAACCGACGAAACGCCGTCACGATTGCCGAATAGGGAATAGTGCGTTGAAATTGGTCAAATTTACCGGAAATAAAATAGCCTCGACGTGCTGTAATTGGTTTATACAGTTCTTGAACCAAGGAGGATTTACCGATACCCGAATACCCAGTCACTAGCATCAAGTCAACGGTTCCTGTCGCACATACTCGTTCATAAGCTGCCAATAATGTGGCGATTTCGGCGTCTCGTCCGTAGAGTTTTTGGGGAATTTGAAAGCGCTCAGAGCTATCCTGTTGACCGAGAGTAAAAGAAGCAATAGTCTGGGTTTCTGTTAATTGTTTTAGGCAGGTTTCTAAATCCGCTTTTAATCCATCAGCACTTTGATAGCGATCTTCAGCATTTTTCGCCATCAACTTGATCACGATATCGGCAATCACGGGTGGAATCTGTTCGCCCTTTTCTGTCTCTTGATGGGATAGCGACGGTGGAGTTTTGGCGATATGACAATGGACTAATTCTAGGGGATCGGTACTAGCAAAGGGCAATTGACCCGTTAGCATTTCATAGAACGTCACTCCCAAGGAATAAAAATCGGTGCGATAATCTAACCCCCGATTCATTCTCCCCGTTTGTTCTGGAGAAATATAAGCCAGGGTGCCTTCTAAAATATTGGGATTTTTTAGGGTAGGATTTTCTCGACTCAGTTGAGTGGCAATGCCAAAGTCAATAATTTTTAGGTCTTGGGTTTCGGGATTAAAAACAATATTAGCGGGATTAATATCTTTGTGAATGATATGTTGAGCGTGAATTTGTGCTAAACTATTGGTAATCCCAATTGCCAGGACTAAAAATTCCTGTAGGGAAAGGGGTTCTCGCTGTTTCAGCCATTGTTGGAGAGAAAGTCCACCAAAATCCTCAAGGGCGATCGCGTAACTGCGTCCCCATTCTTCCAGACTATAGGCTTTAACGATACCGGGAGACTTTAATTGGCAGGTGAGATAATATTCTTGTTTATAGCGTCGAATTTGCTCGGTTGTGGGATAGTCTCGGTTAAGAAATTTGAGGATGACGGGTTGGCGATCATGAATCCGCCGAGTGCGATACACTTGGGAGTTCTCGCTACCATGGATTTGCCTGAACTCTTCGTATCCAGCAAGAGAAACCATGCCATGTATGACTAGAGGGGAATTTTAATATTCTGGTTGTAACATACAAGTTTCATAATTCGTCATTCGTCCTACTCGCTTCGCTCTAAGCAAGCTACCGGCTCGGCACAGCTAAAATTGTGGGATAGATTTGACGGTTTGATGGGCGCACGTCGGTGCGCCCCTACAATGCTAATCCACCATTTTAACTGTGCCACGCCACTAATACCTAATACCTAATACCTAATACCCAAAAACGTATTCAGCTTTCCCCTACTGATTCGGTTTGTAGTCAACGCTAATGTGGTTATGGCGAAAACAGCGCAACTACAAACCTAACTTCATTTCAGTGTCTATCCGTTGCCATTCCCATTCCCCGTAGTCGCCAGGACATTATCAGCTAACTTACCCGGAACTTCCTGGAGATGGTCATACTCCCAGTTAAAGAAGCCAATCCCTAAGGTGAGCGATCGCAACTCTATGATAAAGTCATGCATTTCCGCCTGAGGCAAATACCCAGACACTCGATCCCATCCGTTCCAACCCGAAACGGGTTCATAGTTGAGAATTTGTCCCCGACGTCCGGATATCAGTTGCAGCACTTTCGAGGTAAATTCCGTTGGCGCAGATACCTGAATTGTCATAATCGGTTCCAATAAAACCGGATTACACTTGGGCATTCCTTCCGTCATAGCCACTCGTGCGGCTTGTTTAAACGCCTGTTCCGAACTATCGACGGAATGATAAGACCCATTGGTTAAGGTGACTTCTACATCGACGACAGGGAAGCCCAAAGGACCTTGGGATAAATACTCCCGCACCCCCGTTTCCACACCCGGAATATACTGTTTCGGCACAGCACCACCGACAATCGTTTCCGAGAAGCTAAAGCCTTCACCGCGTTCCATGGGCTTAATATCCAGGTACACATCCCCAAATTGCCCATGACCGCCACTTTGGTGCTTATATCGCCCGTGGGAGGACATGGATTTACGAATCGTTTCTTTGTAAGGAATCCGAGGGAGATGAGTATTCATCGGCAAATTATATTTGCGCCGCAGTCGGTCTAACGCCACTTGCAGATGAATTTCACCTTGTCCCCAGAGGATAATTTCATGGGTATCCTCATGTTGTTCCCAAGCTAATGACGGATCTTCTTCTAAAAGCTTCGTCAGCGCCCCACTGAGCTTAACTTCATCTTTGCGCTGTTCGGCAGTAATCGCTAAGCCATATACGGGTTTCATTGCTGGGGCTTTCGGTAATTCTTTTGCCCCCTTCTCGTCTGTACTCAGGGTGTCACCGGTGTGAATCCCCTCTAATCGTCCGATCGCGACAATATCACCTGCCTTTGCCTCTGGAGTAGACTGTTGTTGCTGACCAAAGATATGGTATAGTCCACCAGCCCGAATCCCCTTGAGAACCGCGCCATCGGTGAGTTGACCTGCCCAAACCCGCGCCAGAGAAAGTTTACCCCCTTGGGGCGTGTAATAGGTTTTCAGCACCTGCGCCACGGTTGCACCACCTTTACCCGTCAATCCCCGACGTTCAGCCGTGGCTTCTGGGGCTGGGGCTTCCCGTAATAGGGCATCAACCAGGTGGCGCACCCCATAATCTTGTTCGGCGACACCGATAAATACAGGCACAATTAAATCCGCCCCCAATTCCATTTTCAAATCCTTGACAATTTCCTCTTGGGGCGGTTCAATTTCCTCTAAGAGTTCTTCGAGTAAGTGGTCATCAAAATCTGCCAACGCTTCCAGCATTTCTTCCCGTGCGGCGTGTTCGGCGTCTTTGAGGGACTCAGGCAGGGGTATCGGGTCAGCCGGAGCGCCTGTATGATAATGAAAAGCTTGTTCTGTGACTAAATCAATAAACCCGATTAGCTGTTCTCCTTTGCCAATCGGGTACTGATGGGGAATGATCGGGCGGGAGGATACCCCTTTCAAGGCGTCTAAAATCTGGCGATAGGATTGACCGCAGGCTCCCCCGTCACAGGAGAGTTGATCGATTTTGTTGACAAAGACGAGGTGGGGGATTTTCCAGTCATCCAGGAACTTGAACAAGGGGGCGAGCATCAGAACGCGATCGCTAGTTGGTTCGCAGACCACCACAGCGGCATCGACACCCATCAGAGCATTATAGGTTTCTTGGGCAAACTCAATCGAACCTGGACAGTCAATCCAGTTAAAGCGAATGTTCTGGTATTCGGTACTGGCGACATTAATCTCCACCGTCATCGTGCGATCGCGTGCTTCGGCGATCGCATCCCCTACGGTATTTCCATCTTTGATGCTTCCTTTGCGAGATGTTGCCCCAGTAACGAACAACAAACTTTCTAACAGGCTGGTTTTACCACTCAAATAAGGACCCACAATTGCCACATTACGGATGGCGGTTACAGCGTTTTGGTTCATAATTTTCCCCCGGACTAACGGTAATCAGGTGATCAGTTAAGGGAGTGAAGTCTTGTCTGCTCTCTCAATTCAGCGATTGGTTCACCTCTTAATCTGCCCATCTGTGGCATTTATCGTTTGGCTGAGCAGATGATCAACTCTCTGTTTATCTTAGCAGGGGGTTTGGGGAGGTTGTAAGACCCACGCTGTAATCTATGATGAGCGCGATGGGATACACGACTTCCCCAAGTTAATTTAGGTAACTTAATGTTCACCTAAATTAACATTTAACAGTACACGACTAACCATTAAATGTTATATAATAGTGGTATGCTGACCTTTAACTATCGCTACCGAATCTATCCAGATGCCACTCAAGAGCAACGGTTGATTGAGTGGATGGAAATTTGCCGCCGTGCATACAACTATGCATTGGGGGAGATAAAGGATTGGTGCAATAGTCGTAAATGCTTGATTGATAGATGCTCCCTGAAAAAAGAGTATATCATTCCAGCCAATGCCACATTTCCTGGTGAAGTGCAGCAGCTTAATAATTTACCGAAAGCTAAGAAGGAATTCCCCAATTTAAAGGCAGTTCCTTCCCAAGTTCTCCAGCAATCAATTAAGCAGTTGCATAGAAGCTGGGATTATTTTAGATCTCGTGGGTTTGGTTTTCCCCGACCTAAAAAGTTTGGGCAGTTCAAGTCGTTGCTGTTTCCTCAGTTCAAGGAAAATCCAGTAACAAACCTTCATGTCAAACTACCAAAATTGGGGACGATACCAATTAACCTGCACCGACCTATTCCATCTGGGTTTACGGTTAAGCAGGTGCGAATTATACGCAAAGCTGATAAATGGTATGCATCGGTCAACATTCAGTGTGCTATCAGTGTCCCTGACCCTAATCCTCACGGACACCCAATCGGGGTAGATGTAGGTGTAGGGGCGAAGCATTTGCGTACTATACTTATGCCACTTCCTGTTCACTAATCTCCGCAAATGCTTCGCCCTTACTTGCTGTTGTTGATGCCAGAGGCACTTCTCAGGAGTGTCCTGAATGCAAAAGTGAAGTCAAAAAAGATCTGAGCGTCCGGGTACATGATTGCCCTCGCTGCGGCTATCAAACCGACAGAGATGTCGCCAGTGGTCAGGTGATTAGAAACCGAGGAATAGAACAAATTAGTACCGCAGGACTTGCGGGAATGGAAACTGCCTGTGCAGCCGATCTACCGGGGACGTAGAGACGCGCTTTTGAAGCGTCTGTTCATCTAGGCAAGTGGCGAAACCCCGAAAGGGAAAAACCAGGAAATCCTCAAAGTGATTTGGGGAAGCCTACACCATAATCTCTAATTTGGTGTAGGAGGATGTCACAGCCATATCTGTTGCCATAAGGTATAATTCATAAGGCAAGTAATTTTAACATTTTTTTAACATTTTTTGATAATGGTAGCTGAATGGGGAAACCAGAAAAGCCGGAAGAAAGGTTTCAAATTCTTGAGGCTTAACGTGAGCTTACTGTTGCTGAGTATTAGCATTGATCCAGTTGCGGCTCATCCTTCCCTAGCATCAGAGCAGGTGGGCAGAGTTTCCCTGAACCCAGACGCGCCATGGCACGTCTCTACATACAAGCCTGCACCCCTATTCCAGACACAAGCCGCTCATGATCTGGCTCAATCTATCCCTCCCCTAAAACCAACCCAACCTGCTGCACTAGAACAGCTAAACCAGGGACTTGCGTTAATTCAGCAAGGGAATGTAACCCAAGCGATCGCGGCATTTCGTCAAGCCGCACAACTCAACCCCCAGCTTGCCCCAGCGCACTATAATTTAGGATTAGCCTTACGCCAAGCCGGACAATTACAAGCAGCCGCCGATGCGTTTTACCAGGCGACTCAGATCGCTCCCAACTTTGCTCTGGCTTACGCGAATTTAGGCGCGGCGTTGTTAGAAGGGAAGAATTTGCCCCAAGCACGGGATGCTTTGAGACGAGCAATTGAACTTGATCCGGAGTTGGGAGTCGCCCACTATAATTATGGGTTAGTGCTGTCTGAATTGGGAGAATATGAGGTTGCGATCGCGGCGTTCCAGAAAGCGATGCAGTTGAGCCGCAATGCGCCAGAACCTACTTATCATTTAGGACTGGTTTATTTGCGACAGGGACAGCTTGATCAGGCTAAAGCCGCATTTGAGCAAGCCATCAAAATCAGCCCCCAATACCCAGAAGCTTACTATAATCTAGGGTCAATTTTATTTGAACAGGGAGATTTAGATGGAGCGCTAGAAGCCTTCCGCCAATCTGCTGAAAGTAACTCTAACTATGCCAATGCTTATTATGGGGCAGGTTTAGTCTTTCTGCGCCAAAATCGATTAAGCGATGCCCAGCAAGTTCTAGAATATGCTAGAGACCTTTATCAGGCTCAAGGTAACGCTCAGTGGTCAGCCTCTGCTGAACAACTTTTGGAGCAAACTCGCGATCTCAACCGTTAGCTAGGGCTTGCTGCACCTTATTCAACAAGCCCTAATTAATTCTCTATATCGGTGATGGTAAATTTGATATCCATTCGGGAAGTAAAAAAGAGAATTTTGGCGAAATTTCGGGATACCACTCTTGGGTCAAGTTCTACCTAGATGAAAAGAATCAACGGGTGAATTATTTAGGATATAAGTATGACTTAAAGGGAGAGGATGGTTCCCAAAACCCTAATGTTGTTACCTTGCAGATGATTAACAATGTGATTAACATGCAAGGGAAGGTCATTGCCCAACTCTTTAAATTCAAAGGCGGATTCTTCGTCGGTCCCAGTCCCGAATGTGAAATGGCGATGGCAACGGTGGCTTATTATGAAAGTGTTCACGGCAAAATTATTGACAAGCGCCGGATTAGTATCAATAGTGCTACCTATGATTTAGTCTTGTATCGCAGTACGAATCCCAATGGCAGTCGCGGTGATTTTATTCGTTCCTTTTTCCCAATTTTCTTAGGAATGGATGATGGAGAAATACCAAACACAGATGAACCCGTTGTTGTCCCGATTGATGAAGTGACTAAAAATAATGGTGTAGTCATCATTGTCGCCAGCCAACCCAACCCCGAAGGAAATGACGAAGGGTATGAGTGGGTTGAGTTACAGAATACCACGAATGAGGCGATTGATTTATCCGGTTGGAAACTGCAAGATAAATTAAACCGTCCTGAAGAGATTAATGGCACGCTGCAACCTCAAGAAGTGAAGCGCTTTACCATTTCGCGAGCCAATCCGAATTCGATGCAATTGGGCAACAGTTCTGGTATTATTAGCTTACTCAATTCTGCTGGACAGGAGGTGGCAATGGTTAGTTATAGTCGTGCGAGTTCGGGTGAAGTGATTCGGTTTGGATCATAAAGGATTGTAGGGGAAAGTAGAGCTTTTTTGTCGGGGTGGGTTTCATGGTTATCCTGTCTTGTATTACCCCGATTAGACTAAACCCGCCCCGATTGGTTCCAGACACGCCATGGCAAATCTGGAACATTGTTCCTCCATCTCATACGCTTCAAAGACAAAAAAGAGAGGATTAAAATGTCAATCAACGGCACAATGATGCAATATTTCCACTGGTATATTGATCCCGATCTCATCCTGTGGAATGACGTTAAAACCCGCATTTCTCACAAAAGGCGTGATTGCGAATAGCAGAAACCTTACCAGACAAGGATTTAAGCCCATTTCTTCACCCCCAGTTGCACAGAACAGTGTGTTGCGCCTTCAAGCCTCTGAATAATCATTTTTCTCAACCTA